>JASLSL010000019.1 GCA_030743445.1 Alphaproteobacteria bacterium | reverse complement strand
ACTATGCATAGGATTCCAACCAGCAGCATCCAGCGATTTTGACGCAGGTTCAGATGATAGTATTTGAGAAGTTCATATTCGTTTCGTCGGAACATGCGTTCGGCGCGAATCTCGCGTTCGCTGATGTCGTAGCCCGCAAGCTCGATCTCGAATTCGAGATCGCGTAATTCCTGCTCTACATCCTGAAATCGGTTATGTAACCCAAATCCGGCCCCAAACGTCACGATGCCGTAAAGGAACGTGACGGCCATCTCGTATTTTTCGAAATCGAATAGGAGTAAAAGTGGTGAAGCCAGAATTAATAGGCCGCCAAGACCCATGAACACGAGCCGGAAATATTGCGTCTTCCGCCGCATCGGCTGCAGGGCCGATTGCCGCTCTTTCAACTCCCCGACCGTCCTGGCAGTCGCCGTAAATACTATCTCGACAGCTTCCGTCGAATTTTCGCTAGTCGTCGACTCGTTATCGTTGCCAGTCATTTTCCCCTCCCCACGGATGCCAATCGCCGATTTTGCGGTATGGAATCAGCAAGCGGCATCGATCGACTCTTCTAATACAAGAGCATCTAGAAGTTAACTATACCATTGCGTGCGCATCAAGGAAGCTCGCATCGTCCGGGCTTGCACCCGGCCAATCGAATCGAGGTTTGCGTACGTCAGTCGAGCGCGGCGCAGGCGCGCTGGATGCGCTGGCAGGCGTCCTCCAGCAAATCGGTCGAGGTCGCGTAGGAGATGCGGAAATAGGGCGACAGCCCGAACGCCTCGCCCTGCACCACGGCGACGCCCTCGGCCTCCAACAGGTAGGTGACGACGTCGCCGTCGGTCTCGAGCGTCTTGCCGTCCGGCGTCTTGCCGCCGATCATCCCGGCGCACGACGGGTAGACGTAGAACGCACCCTCCGGCGTGGCGCAGGTGATGCCTTTGGCCTGGTTCAGCATCGAGACCACCAGGTCGCGACGTTCCTTGAACACCTTGACGTTCTCCTGGATGAAGCTGGTGTCGCCGTCGAGCGCCGCTGCCGCCGCCCATTGGCTGATGATCGAGGTGCCGGTGCAGTTCTGCGACTGCATGGTGTTGATGCCCTTGATCAGGTCCTTCGGGCCGCCGGCGAAACCGACGCGCCAGCCGGTCATGCAATAGGCCTTGGAGACCCCGTTCATGGTCAGCGTGCGGTCCTTCAGCCCGGGCTCGATCTGGGCCAGGGTGTTGAACTCGAAATCGTCGTAGATGATGTGCTCGTAGATGTCGTCGGCGAACACCGTGATCTGCTTGTGGCGCATCAGCACCTCGGCCAGCGCCGCGAGCTCGTCCTTGGTGTAGGCCGCGCCGGTCGGGTTCGAGGGACTGTTCATGAACAGCCACTTGGTCTTCGGCGTGATCGCCGCCTCGAGCTGGTCGGGCATCATCTTGAAGCCGGTTTCCTCGACGCCCTCGACGACGACCGGCGTGCCCTCGGCGAGCAGCACGATGTCGGTGTAGCTGACCCAATAGGGCGCCGGCACGATGACCTCGTCGCCGGGATCCAGGGTCGCCATCATCGCGTTGTAGATGATCTGCTTGCCGCCGACGCCGACGCAGATCTCGTCCGGCGTGTAGGTCAGGCCGTTCTCGCGCTCGAACTTGCGGCACGCCGCCTCGCGCAGCTCGATGATGCCGGCCGGCGGCGGATACTTGGTCTCGCCGTCCGCCATCGCCTTGATCGCCGCGTCGACGACGTATTGCGGGGTGTCGAAGTCGGGTTCGCCGGCGCCGAGGCCGATGACGTCGCGGCCGGCGCGTTTCATGTCCTGCGCCATCGCGGTGACGGCGAGTGTCGGCGAGGGCTTGATGCGCCCGAGACGAGCGGCGAGAATCGACATGACGCTATCCTTTCCAGCTTTCCCGCGGGGTGGACCGGAGGCGCACCCTACGCCCATCCGCTGCGCCGTTCAACGGCCAAAATCCGCGGGCTGGACAGGTCCAATCGGGCGGCCGAATATGTCCGGACCATGACCGTATTGACGATCGACGAAGCGGTATCGAAATACCGCGAGGACGGGTTCTGCTTCCCGCTCCGCGCCTGCTCGGCGGCCGCGGCGGCGGATTGCCGCGCCAAGCTCGAGGCCTACGAGGCGAGCCAGGAAACCGGCCGGCTGGAAGGCGGGATGAAGCAGAAGCTCCACGTCATGCTGACCTGGATGGCCGACATCGTGCACACCCCGGCGATCCTGGAGGCGGTCGAGGGGCTGCTCGGTCCCGACATCCTATGCTGGCAGACCAGCTGGTTCATCAAGGAGGCCCATGACCCGGGCTTCGTCTCGTGGCACCAGGACGGCAACTACTGGGGCCTGAGCAGCCACGAGGTGGCGACCGCGTGGTTGGCGCTCAGCCCGGCGACGGTCGCGAGCGGCTGCATGCGCATGGCGCCCGGCTCGCAGGGCTGGGAGCCGGTGGCCCACGACGACACCTTCGATGACAACAACCTACTGACCCGCGGCCAGGTCATGCAGGCCGAGATCGACGAGAGCGGCGTGGTCGACGTCGAGCTGCAGCCGGGCGAGTTCTCGCTGCACCATGTCAACCTGGCCCACGCCTCGCATCCCAACCGCACCGGCGACCGGCGCATCGGCTTGGCGATCCGCTACATCACGCCACATGTGCGTCAGACCACCGGCGTCCCCGACAGCGCCATGCTGGTGCGCGGCGAGGACCGGGAGGGCCATTTCGAGATCGAGCCGCGTCCGGCCGAGGACCTGACGCCCGACGCGGTGGCGCTGCACAAGCGGGTCACCGAGACCCGCAGCGAATTCATCTACTACGCCGCCGATATCCCGACCGACGCCTAACCGCCGCAATATTGATCGCCCCGAATTCACCCTAATTCGCCGCGGGACCGCCCCATTCCGGGCCCCTCGGCGCCCCATTGACCGTGTCTTATCGGCCCCCGAACACGCCCGAACCCGCCCGAACTCGGAGGCCTTGATGACACGAGACATCGAAACGCGCAGGACCCTGCGTCTGACCGCGATCTGCGCCCTGTTGTTTTTTACCTTTGCTCTATTCGCCGCCGCCGCGTCGCCGACGCTCGCCGCACCGGTCCGCGGCGAGGGCGGCCTGTTCCTGTTCGCACCCGACAAGACCGGCAAGCGGCGCCCGGCGCCCGCGGTCGCCTCCAAGGTCGACATAAGGATTATCGGCGCCATCGGCCGCGCCACCGTGCGCCAGGAGTTCGTCAATCCTGACGACGCCTGGGTCGAGGGTATTTACGTCTTCCCGCTGCCCGACGAGGCGGCGGTCGACCATCTGAAGATGTGGATCGGCGACCGGGTGATCGAGGGCAGGATCGACGAGCGCCGCGCGGCGAAGCGGCGCTACGACCAGGCCGCGCGCGCCGGCAAGGGCGCCAGCCTGTTGGAACAGGAACGCGCCAACATCTTCACCATGTCGATCGCCAATATCCCGCCCAAGGGCCGGATCGCGATCGAGATCGCCTTCGGCCAACCGGTGACGGTCGAGGACGGGCGCCACCGGCTCGCCCTGCCGCTGGTCGTCACCCCGCGCTACGTGCCGCGCGGCGAGGCGATTCTCGGTGTCGGCGGTCTTGGCGACGCGCACAACACCGCCCAGGTGCCGGACGCCGAGCGCATCACCCCGCCGGTGCGCCATCCCGACGACCCGCAGGGCAATCCGGTGGCGCTCAAGATCACGCTCGACGCGGGCGCCCCCCTGGCAACGATCGAGAGCCCCTATCACTCGATCGGGGTCGAAGAAACCGATGGGCGCTATGAAGTGACATTGAAGCAGGGCGCCGTCCCCGCCGACCGCGACTTCGTGCTGGAGTGGACCACCGATACCGGCGACAGGCCGCACGCGGCCCTGTTCACCCAGAGCAAGAAAGACGGCACCTACCTGTTGGCGATGATCGTGCCGCCCTCGGCAGAGTTCTCCATCAACGGCCAGCGCCCGCCGCGCGAGGCGATCTTCATCATCGACACCTCGGGCTCGATGCACGGCGCCTCGATGAACCAGGCCAAGAAGGCCCTGCTGTTCGCGCTCGATCGGCTGCGCCCCAAGGACAAGTTCAACGTCATCGCCTTTTCCTCCGAGTCGACCACGCTGTTCCGCGCCGCCCGGCCCGCCGACGCCCCGGCGCTGGCCGCCGCGCGCGGCTTCGTCGGAGCGCTGCAGGCGCAAGGCGGCACCGAGATCATGGGTGCGCTGGGCCACGCGCTCGACGGAAGGGTCGACGCCAGCCGCCTGCGCCAGATCGTACTGCTGACCGACGGCGCCGTCGGCAACGAGACCGCGATCCTCAGCATGATCCGGCGCCATCTCGGCGACAGCCGACTGTTTACCGTCGGCATCGGCAGCGCGCCGAACGGCTACCTGATGCGCAAGGCGGCGGAGATCGGCCGCGGCAGCGCGCTGCGCATCGGCAAGCCGGTCGAGGTCGAGAAGCGCATGACCGCGCTGTTCCGCAAGCTCGAGCGACCGGTGCTGACCGATATCATGGCCCGCTTCCCCGACGAGGCGCGGACCGAAGCCCTGCCGGCGGCGATCCCCGATCTCTACCACGACGAGCCGATCGTGCTCGCCGCGCGACTGCCGAAGGCCGAAGGCAAGCTGGTGTTGACCGGCAGGTTGATGGGCCGGGCGTGGCGCCAGGAGGTCGACCTTTCGACCGCGCGGCCCGGCGACGGCGTCACCCGGCTTTGGGCCCGGCGCAAGATCGAGTCCCACATGGACCGGTTGCACGC
This sequence comes from Alphaproteobacteria bacterium, assembly GCA_030743445.1. Taxonomy (GTDB): domain Bacteria; phylum Pseudomonadota; class Alphaproteobacteria; order UBA8366; family UBA8366; genus JASLSL01. The sequence goes on along the minus strand of JASLSL010000019.1, from coordinate 3,148 downwards.
GGGCGGCACGGGCGACGAAGTGCGGCTCGCGGTGCTCGACTTGGCGCTCGAGCACCAGTTGCTGAGCCGCTATACCAGCCTCGTTGCGGTCGACGACCGGACCACGCGACCGCAAGACGAGTCCCTCGACACGCGGGCCGTGCCCGGCAACGCGCCGGCCGGTTGGACCCCGCCCACCCAAGCGCGGAAGCGGGTGCGCCACACCATGGCCCCGATCGGTCAGGCCGGTATCGCGAGCGCTGGACCGGGGGGCGCCGCCATGGCCTACAGCCTGCGGGCGATTCCAGATGCCACCAGTCCGTCCTACTCCCCGGCCGCGCCGACCATGCCGCAGGTCGCAATGCGCATGGCCCTGACCGGCGCCCCGGCAGCTCACGTGCCGACGGTCTCGCTCGGGGTCAGGACCGCGACCCCGGCCCAGATCATGATTATCGCCGGGCTGGTGCTGCTGATGCTCTCGGGTGGGCTGTGGTGGGGCGTCCGGCGGCGATCCGCGTGACAATGAGACGTAGGGCCGCCACCACCGCGGCCCTGCTGTTCCTCGGTCTCGGCCTGTGGCAGTTCGGCGGCGGCGCCTGGATCCACGTCAAGGCGGCGCTGGCGCAAGTCCTCCTCAAGCAGGCCTGGGCCGACACCCGATCGGGCGAAACAGGTGCAAAACCCTGGCCCTGGGCCGACACCCATCCGGTGGCGCGGCTCGAGGTCCCCGGGCACGGGGTCGACCTGCTGGTGCTCGCCGGGGCGAGCGGCCGTACCTTCGCCTTCGGGCCGGGCCACTTCGACGGCACCGCGGCGCCCGGCAGCGACGGGACCTCGGTCATGGCCGGCCACCGCGACACCCATTTTCGATTCCTCGAGAAGGTCGCGCCCGGCGACACGATGACCGTGACCGACGCGGCCGGCGCGGTCCGCGATTACACCGTGACCGGGTCCGAGATCGCCGACGCGCGCACCGCCCGCATCCGGCTCGACAGCGGCGGATCGCGCCTGGTGCTGGTGACGTGCTACCCGTTCGACGCGGTGATCGTGGGCGGGAAGCTGCGCTACGTGGTGACCGCGGTGGCGAAGTAATCCTCACCCTCCCGCTTCGCGGGTCCCTCCTTCTCCCGCAAGCGGGAGAGGGTATTTAACGCGCCACCATTCCAACCCCCTCTCCCCCTGGCCAGGGGGAGAGGGCCAGGGTGAGGGGGTCCATGCGGAGTTGGGAAAATAGCGCCGAATCACTCGGCCGCCAAATCACGCTATAACTGCCGGCCATGTCGGTCGGTATCACCCTGCTGCTGCTGGTCGCGGCGCTGACTCACGCGGTGTGGAACGCGTTCGTCAAGGATTCGCGCGATCCAGTGGCGATGGCGAGTTGGGCCTATGCCGCCGCCGGCCTGCCCTTCGCGCCGCTGATGTTTTTCCTGCCGGTGCTGCCGCCCGAGGGCTGGGTGCTGATGGCGATCCACCTGGTGCTGCACCTGATCTACAAGATCGTGCTGGTCCAGATGTACCGCACGGGCGACCTCAGCCAGGTCTATCCGGTGGCGCGCGGGGTCACGCCGCTGCTGGTGACCCTGATCGCGATCCCGGCCGCTTCCGAGCTACCGCCGCCGGTCGCAGTGACCGGCATCGCCGTGGTCTCGGCCGGGCTGATGGTGTTCGCGGCCGAGCCGGGGGCGCTCGCCCGCGCCCGCATCGCGCCGCTGGCCTACGCCTTCGGTGCCGGGATCGTCGCCAGCGCCTACCTGGTGGTCGACGGGCTCGGCGTGCGCCTGCCGGGCTATTTCCTGTCCTACATGGTCACGCTGCTCGTCCTCGACGGGGTGACCATGGCGGTGCTCGGCCTGGTGTGGCGCGGCCGCGACCTAGGGCCGGCGATGATCGCGGAATGGCGGCGCGGCGTGCTGACCGCGGTGCTCAGCATAGTCAGCTTCGTCATCGCGCTCTGGGTCGTCAGCTTCACCGCGATGGGCCCGGTCTCGGCGGTGCGCGAGACCAGCGTGGTGTTCGCCGCGATCATCGGCGCCGCCTTCATGGGCGAGGCGTTCGGCCGGCGCCGCATCCTGGGCGCCGCGGTGATCGCCCTTGGCATCGTCCTGGTCAACTGGCCCACCCCCTAGCCACCTATAGGGTCGCGGGCCTATATAAGGCCCCATGAGCCAACCCCCGGGCCTTATGGAAGCCTCGCCCGCCTTCCTCCAGCAATGGCGGCCGGTCAAGCGCAAGGAACGCCCGCTCTCCGAGGGCGGCCGGAAGTTCAAGCTCACGTCCGAGTTCGAGCCCGCCGGCGACCAGCCCGAGGCGATCGCCGAGCTGGTCGAGGGCATCGAGGGCGGCGCCCGCGACCAGGTGCTGTTGGGGGTCACCGGTTCGGGCAAGACCTTCACCATGGCCCACGCGATCCAGACAGTGCAGCGCCCGACCCTGATCCTGGCGCCGAACAAGACCTTGGCGGCGCAGCTCTACGGCGAGATGAAGGAGTTCTTCCCCGACAACGCGGTCGAGTACTTCGTCTCCTATTACGACTACTACCAGCCCGAGGCCTACGTGCCCCGCACCGACACCTATGTCGAGAAGGAGGCCTCGATCAACGAGCAGATCGACCGCATGCGCCACTCGGCGACGCGTTCGCTGTTGGAGCGCGACGACGTGGTGATCGTCGCCAGCGTGTCGTGCATCTACGGCATCGGCGCGGTCGAGACCTACTCGCAGATGACCGTGCCGTTGCGGGTCGGCGAGCGCGTCGACGCGCGCGACCTGCTGCGCCGGCTGGTCGAGCTGCACTACCGGCGCAACGACAACAACTTCCACCGCGGCGCCTTTCGGGTTCGCGGCGACGTCATCGAGATCTTCCCGGCGCACTACGAGGACCGGGCCTGGCGGCTGTCGCTGTTCGGCGACGAGATCGAGTCGATCCGCGAGTTCGACCCGCTGACCGGCGAGCGCACCGACACGCTGGAGGCGATCCGGGTCTACGCCAACAGCCACTACGTCACGCCGAAGCCGACCCTGACCCAGGCGATCAAGGGCATCCGCGAGGAGCTCAAGCAACGGTTGCCGGAGCTCGAGAAGGCGGGACATTTGCTCGAGGCCCAGCGGCTCGACCAGCGAACCACCTTCGACTTGGAGATGATCGAGACCACCGGATCGTGCGCCGGGATCG
>JASLSL010000018.1 GCA_030743445.1 Alphaproteobacteria bacterium | reverse complement strand
CTCGAGCACCTCGGAGCCGAGGATATCGGCCGGCATCAGATCGGGCGTGAACTGCACCCGGCGCTCGGCAAGACCGAGAACCTGGCCGAGAGTCTCGACCAGCCGGGTCTTGGCGAGGCCCGGCACGCCGATCAAAAGGGTGTGACCACCGGACAAAAGCGTGATCAGGCTCTGATCGACGACGTGCTCCTGGCCGAAGATCACGCGGCCGATCCCCGCGCGCGCCGCGCTGAGCTTGTCGCCGGTGCGCTCGATCTCTTCGGCGAGCGCCGCGCCGGCGGATTCGTCGTTGGTGTCGGTCGCTGGGCTGGCGTCGGAAGCCATCTCGGTCTATCCCCCAGTATGGTACTTTACCTAAACATTTAGGATGATGGGCATGCGATGACCAAGCAACCCCCGAATCACCCCGATAACCCCGATCCATCCGATCTCGCCGCGATGGTGGGCGGCGGCAAGGGCGGGCCATCGCGAATTGACGACGGAGACGATGATTTCGGCATCCGCATCGCCCGCGATGGAACGTGGTTTTACCAGGGTTCGCCGATCGGACGCAAACCGCTGGTCAAACTATTCGCGAGCGTCCTGACCCGCGACGGAGCGGGCGACTACTGGCTCGAAACGCCGGTCGAACGAGGACGGATTGCAGTCGACGACGCGCCCTTCACGGCGGTCGAAGTGACGGCTTTGGGGTCGGGGCAGGACATGGAACTGACATTCCGCACTAATCTCGACGACGAGGTCGTCGCCGGTCCCGACCATCCGATCCGGGTCGAGGAGGATTTGGCGACGCGTGAGCCCTCGCCCTACGTTTTGGTGCGCGACGAGCTCGACGCGCTGATCGCGCGGCCGGTGTTCTACGAATTGGTCGAGATGGCGGCGGAGAGCCGGGACGGCGGCGAACTCGTGCTCGGCATTTGGAGCCGGGGCGAATTCTTCCGTCTCGGCGCGCCGGAGTAGGGACCATGCGTCGCGAGGTCATCATCGAGCGGCTATCCGCCCACAAGGAGGGGATCAACCCAGTTTCCTCCGGCCTGTCCGGACGCGGGGACCACGACCTCAATCCGGGGATGCCGCCGCCCAAGGACCTGACCCTGGCGGCGGTGCTGGTGCCGATCGTCGACCGGCCCGAGGGCATGACTGTGCTCTTGACCCAGCGCACGGAACACCTCAACGCCCATGCCGGGCAGATCAGTTTTCCGGGCGGTCGGCTCGAGTCCGACGACGACGGTCCCGAGGCCGCCGCCCTGCGCGAGACCGAGGAAGAAGTCGGCCTCAAACCCGACCGGGTCAGCGTCGTCGGCCGGCTGGATCTCTATATCACCCGCACCGGCTACGAAATCACTCCCGTCGTCGGCATCATCGATCCGCCGTTCGAGGTGACGCCCGACAGCTTCGAGGTCGCGGAGGTGTTCGAGGTGCCGCTCGCCTTCCTGGTCGATCGCGCGAACCACCAACGCCACAGCCGGTATTACAAAGGGGCGCGGCGCCAGTTCTATGCGATGCCGTACGACGGTCGCTATATTTGGGGCGCGACCGCGGGCATGCTAGTCAACCTCGCCGACGTGCTGGGGGCGCCATGACCCGCCGGTTGATCACCATCTTCCTGCCGTTGATCGCGCCCTTCGTGATGTACGGCATCTGGCTGTGGTGGGCGCGCCGGCGCAAGGCGGCGGCCGGCGAGGACGTCGACCCCTTCGGTTGGCAGGAAATGCCGTGGGTCTGGCTCAGTGTCGCCGGGGTGGTGTTGGTCGCCGCGACGCTGGTGACCTCGACCATGGTGTGGCGCGAGAAACCCGGCGGGACCTACGAGTCGCCGCGTTTCGAGGACGGCAAGAAGGTGCCGGGCGGCTTCAAGCGTTAGCCACTAGGGTCATGGAGGCGGACATGGACCGGCAGCCCTGGATGAGCGCAGCCGATACCAGGCGAGTGATGGAAGCGTTGACGGCCGGCGGTGCGGCGGTGCGCTTCGTCGGCGGCTGTGTGCGCGATGCGCTCCTGGGTCGGCCGGTCAAGGACATCGACATCGCGACCGACGCCCCGCCCGAGCGCGTCATCGAGCTCTTGGAGGCGGCGGAGATCAAGGCGGTGCCGACAGGGATCGAGCACGGCACGGTGACCGCCGTGGTCGGGGGCCAACCCTTCGAGATCACGACCCTGAGGCGCGACATCGAAACCGACGGACGCCACGCCACGGTCGAATTCACCGACGACTGGGTAGCGGATGCGGCGCGCCGAGATCTCACCATCAACGCGCTGTCGCTCGCGCCCGACGGCACGCTCTACGATCCCTTCGACGGGGAAGCGGACTTGCACGCCGGGCGCATCCGCTTCGTCGGCGACCCGCGGCGGCGAATAGAAGAGGACGTGCTGCGCCTCTTGCGCTGGTTCCGGTTCTACGCCGAGTACGGATCACCGCCGCCGGACCTGGATTCGCTCGCCGCCTGCCGCGAGATGGCGCCACGTCTTCCCGGTCTCTCGGCCGAGCGGGTGCGCGCCGAATTGCTCCGCTTGCTGGGCGCCCCCGATCCGGCAACCGTCGTGACGTTGATGGGGGAGGAAAGGGTGTTGGCGAATTTCCTGCCCGAAGCGACGGAGGTCGGGCGGTTGGGGAACGTGGTGCGAATCGAGGCAGAGCTCGGCGCCGCACCGGACCCGATATTGCGCTTGGCGGCGCTGTTGGCGGTCGACGCTGGGACCGCGCGGGCGGTCGCCGAACGGCTGCGGTTGTCGAACGTGGAGCGGGATCGTCTCGTCGCCGTGGCGGAGAGCAACCTCGACCTTGGGCCGAAAATGGAGGCCCAGGCGTGGCGCGAAGCCGCCTACCGCCTTGGCCGCGGGACCATTGCCGATCTGGCGATGATCGCTTGGGCCGGCGCCGATGACGGCGATGGATGGCGCGAATTGGTGGCGGATATGGCGGTGTGGGCGGTGCCGGCGTTCCCGCTCTCGGGCAAGGATGCGGTGGCGGCGGGCATCGAATCCGGACCCGAGGTCGGCGCGGCGCTTCGCGCGGTCGAGGATTGGTGGATCGCGGGCGACTTCGGCGCCGACCGCGCCGCCTGCCTCAAGCGGCTCGAAGATTTGGTCTCACGCGCGTGAACTTCCCTACTGCCCTACTGGGCGTATTTGATCAGCTTGCCCTTGACCGTGCGCAACTCGTCGCCGTCGCGGATGCGCTGGAAGACGAAGTCCATGCCCGACGGGTGCAGGGTGCGCGAATAGCTCTGGATCGAATAGCGACCCTTGGCGTCGATCGTCATGATGTAGACCATCAGGGTCGATCCTTCGAGCCGGGCCCAGGCGTAGCGGCCGCCGCTCAGGGGATCGGCGTGGTCGGTCGCGCGGTAGACGCCGGGCTGGCCGGTGGCGACGAAGGTCGCGGTCTGCGTCTTGCGCCGGACGGTGGGGTTGTTCGGGTCGCCGCCCTTGCGGATGATCGTCGCCCACTCGACCGAGAAGCCGTTGCCGGCCGGCCGGATCGAAACGTCGAAGTCGCGCACCGTGACGCCGAAATAGATGCTATCCCGGTTCTCGGCGACGCCGCCGCCCTTGAAGGTGCCGAAGAACGCCGCGATCGACAGGTCCTGGGCGCGCGCCGGCGACACCAGGACGATCAGGGCGAGTACGGCGAGCAGGGACGTACGTGAAATTGCAGGCCTCATGGCGGGGGCTCCTCTTTATCCTTGGCGTGCCGCCGGCCTAGGGCCAGCGCACCTCCGGCGGCAACGACATCAGTATGGCCTCGGAATTGCCGCCCGTCATCAGTCCGAATTTGGTGCCGCGGTCGTAGAGCAGGTTGAACTCGACGTAACGGCCGCGGCGCACCAACTGGTGCTGGCGCTGCTCGTCGCTCCACGGGTCGTTCATGTGGCGGCGCACGATCGGCGGATAGGCGTCGAGAAACGCGCGGCCGACGTCCCGGGTGAAGGCGAGGTCGGCCTCCCAGTCGTCGGTGTCGAGGTAGTCGTAAAAAATCCCGCCGACACCGCGCGGCTCGTCGCGGTGCTTGAGGAAAAAATACTCGTCGCACCATTTCTTGAATTTCGGATAGTAATCCGGGTCGTGGGCGTCGCATGCGGCCTTGAAGGCGGCGTGGAAGGCGGCCGTATCGTCGTCGTCGGGAACCATCGGGGTGAGATCGGCGCCGCCGCCGAACCAGCTCTTGGAGGTGACGATAAAGCGGGTGTTCATATGCACCGCCGGCACCAGCGGCGACTGCATGTGCGCGACCAGCGAAATGCCGCTGGCCCAAAACCGGGGATCCTCGTCGGCGCCGGGAATCTCGCTTCGGAACTCCTCGGAAAACTCGCCGAAGACGGTCGAGACGTTGACCCCGACCTTCTCGAAGACGCGGCCGTGCATGACCGACATGACGCCGCCGCCGCCGTCCACCCGGTCGCTGGGACGCTGCCATTCGCGCCGCTCGAACCGGCCCGCCGCGCGATCCCCGTACGGTCCCTCGATCGCGTCCTCGAGCGCTTCGAAGGCGGCGCAGATGTCGTCGCGCAGCGCCTCGAACCAAGCCTGTGCGCGGGTTTTGCGGTCTTCCTGGCTCATTCGTCTCCCCCACCGCCGGGGTATGCCCCGGTCTGGCGCAGCGCCTCACCCAACACCATCGCGGCGGCGAGCGCAACATTCAGCGAGCGTGTCCCGGGGGTCATGGGAATCCGGACCCGGGCCGCCGCGGCGGCGGCGATTTCCGGCGGCACCCCGGCGCTTTCCCGGCCGACCAGCAGCACGTCCTGGCGGTCATAGTCGAAGTCGGTGTAAGCCATGTCGGCGGTCGTCGTCAGCAGCACCAGCCGGCCCTCGCATCCGGCAGCGAAGTCTTCCCACGCGTCGTGGCGCCGGTAATCGACCCGGTCCAAATAGTCCATTCCCGCGCGTTTCAGGCGCCGATCCGACCACACGAAGCCGCAGGGGCCTACGATATCGACCGCGACCCCCAAGCACGCACCCAAGCGCAGCATGGCGCCGGCGTTCTGCGGTATGTCCGGCTGATAGAGTGCAAGGCGCATAATTCCGCCATTTTGTTAACGTGGGCTTTGCCTAGCGGCCAAATTTGCATTATACGAACGACGGTCGCCTGATCACTGTGGCGCAAACCCGGTGGCGGGCAAAGATTTGATTTGTGCGCGGTCCCAGTGGCTTGGGACTTCATCACTGAACCCGGTGGGGGGTCATGACCGATACCACTGAATCGCCGGAAACCGGCGAAGACGAAACGTCACGACGCGATTTCCTCTATTTGGCGACCGGAGCGGTCAGCGCCGCCGGCGCCGCGGCCTTCGCATGGCCGTTGATCGACATGATGAACCCGGCCGCCGACGTGCTGGCGCTGGCGTCGATCGAGGTCGATCTGAGCGCGATCGAGGAGGGCCAGTCGATCACCATCAAATGGCGCGGCAAGCCGGTCTTCATCCGCCGCCGCACCAAGGCCGAAATCACCAAGGCGGTGGCCGACGACGAGGCCGACATGAAGGATCCGATGAAGGACGCCGCCCGGGCCGAGCTGCCCGAATGGCTGATCCTGGTCGGCGTGTGCACCCATCTCGGCTGTGTGCCGCTGGGCCAGAAGGCGAGCGATCCGAAGGGTGAATTCGGCGGCTGGTTCTGCCCCTGCCACGGTTCGCACTACGATACCTCCGGGCGCATCCGCAAGGGCCCGGCGCCACGCAACCTCGAAGTACCGCAATACGCCTTCACCGGCGACAATATGGTCAAGATCGGTTAGGGGGCGGGCTGATGTTCGACACCAAGTTCAAGAATCCGGTCGTGAAGTGGATCGACGAGCGCCTGCCCGTCTTCACTTACATGGACCACGAGTACAACCAGTTCCCGATGCCGAAGAACCTGAACTACCTCTGGAACTTCGGGGCGCTGGCGTCGATCGCGCTGGTCGTGATGATCGTCACCGGCATCATGCTGGCGATGTTCTACACGCCGCACGTCGATTACGCCTTCGACAGCATCGAGCGCATCATGCGCGACGTGAACTACGGCTGGCTGATCCGCTACATCCACATGAACGGCGGCGCGATGTTCTTCCTCGCGGTCTACATCCACATGTTCCGCGGGCTCTATTACGGGTCCTACCGGAAGCCGCGCGAGCTTCTGTGGATGTTCGGCGTCGTCATCCTGTTGTTGATGATGGGCACCGCCTTCATGGGCTACGTGCTGCCGTGGGGCCAGATGAGCTTCTGGGCCGCGACCGTGATCACCAACTTGTTCTCGGCGATCCCGTTGATCGGCGATTGGATCGTCACCTGGCTGTGGGGCGGCTTCGCGGTCGACAATCCGACGCTCAACAAGTTCTACTCGCTGCACTACCTGTTCCCGTTCCTGATCTTCGCCGTCGTGGCGTTGCATGTGGTGGCGCTGCACATCACCGGCTCGAACAACCCGGACGGCATCGAGGTCGAAGCGCCGCGCGACACGGTACCCTTCCATCCCTACTTCACGGCCAAGGACTCGGTCGGGCTCGGCGTGTTCCTGCTGGTGTTCGCGTGGTTCGTGTTCTACATGCCGAACTACATGGGCCACCCGGACAACTACATCCAGGCGAACCCGTTGCAAACGCCGCCGCACATCGTGCCGGAATGGTACTTCCTGCCGTTCTACGCGATCCTGCGGGCGGTGCCCGACATCCTGTTCGTTTCAGCAAAGCTGGCCGGCGTGATCGCGATGTTCGCCTCGGTCGGCGTGCTGTTCCTGTTGCCCTGGCTCGACACCTCGCCGGTCAGGAGCGCCAAGTACCGCCCGATCTACAAGTGGTTGTTCTGGGTGTTCGTCGCCGACACGATCCTGCTCGGCTTCTGCGGCGCCAACCCGCCGGAGGGCGCGTGGCTGATCCTCGGGCGCACCGCGACCGCCTACTACTTCATCCATTTCCTCATTCTGATGCCGGTCCTCGGCAAGCTCGAGCGAACCTTACCGCTGCCGGCGAGCATCAGCGAACCGGTGTTGACGGGAGGCGGCGGCTCGGCCCCTCCGGGCGACCCCGGCGGCGCCTCTGCAGCCAAGATGGAGAAGTCGTCATGAACCGGCGCATCCTTTCCGCCGCCGCGGGCGCGGCGATGTTGTTCGCATACGCCGGGGCCTTTGCCGCGGAAGGCGCTGCGATCCCGAGGCATTCGTGGTCGTGGCAGGGCATCTTCGGCACCTTCGAGCGCCCCGCCTTACAGCGCGGGTTGCAAGTCTACAAGGACGTCTGCGCCGGGTGTCATGGCCTGCGCCACGTCGCCTACCGCAACCTCGCCGAGCTCGGCTATTCGGAAGACCAAGTCAAGGCCTTCGCCGCCGAGTACGAGGTCCCGGCCGAGCCCGACGAGGAGGGCGAGGTCAAGATGCGGCCGGCCAAGCCGTCGGACAAGTTCGTCAGCCCGTTCCCGAACGAGCAGGCGGCGCGGGCGGCGAACAGCGGCA
>JASLSL010000017.1 GCA_030743445.1 Alphaproteobacteria bacterium | reverse complement strand
GCCGCGTGGATCGTTTTGCACATCGTGCTCGCGGTGGCGACATACAGCCTGCTCACCATCGCGGCGATCGCCGGGCTCGCGGTCATGCTCCAGGAGCGGGCGCTGAAATCGAAGCAGCGCACCGCGCTTTCCGCCCGACTGCCGTCGATCGCCGACGCCGAAGGCCTGGAAGTGGGTCTGCTGGTCGCGACCGAGGTCGTACTCGGCGGTGGCATCGCCACCGGCATGGCGGCGCAACACTTCACCTCCGGCGACCTGCTCGCCTTCGACCACAAGACGCTGCTGACGATCGTCGCGTTTATCGTTATCGGGATTCTGCTGATCGCCCATTTCAGGGTCGGCGTGCGCGGAAGACAGGCCGCGCGCTACGTGCTCGCGGCTTACCTTTTGGTGACCTTGGGCTATCCCGGGGTCAAATTCGTGACCGACGTGATCTTGGCCTGACCGGGGCGGTCGAATGGCCAAATAGGCGCTTGCTTTCGGCCGATCCGTCCCTATTATGCACACAGATTGAGCACCGCTAGGGCTTGCTTAAAAAATGGGCATTGATATTGGGCCGATCCATCTCGAGGATCCGGTAATCCTCGCACCCATGTCGGGGGTGACCGACTTGCCGTTCCGCCGTCTGGTCAAGCGTTTGGGCGCCGGATTGGTCGTCTCGGAGATGGTCGCCAGCGATGCGGTCATCCACGGCGTCAAACGTGAAATGCGAAAGATTTCAATCAATTGCGCCGAGGAATACCCGATGGCGGTGCAGCTCGCGGGCTACGATCCGGCGACCATGGCCGAGGCGGCGCGGCTCAACGAGCAGCGCGGGGCGGCGATCATCGACATCAATTTCGGCTGCCCGGCCAAGAAGGTGGTCAACAAAGAGTCGGGCTCGGCATTGATGTGCGACGAGGTCCATGCGGCGCGCATCCTCGAGGCCACGGTCGAGGCGGTTGGTGTTCCCGTGACCCTGAAGATGCGCACCGGCTGGAGCGATGACAACCGCAACGCGCCGCGGATCGCCAGGATCGCCGAGGATGCGGGCATCAAGATGCTCACGGTCCATGGACGCACCAGGAACCAGAAATTCTCCGGCGAGGCGGATTGGGAATTCATCCGCACGGTCAAGCAGGCGGTGTCGATTCCGGTAATCGCAAATGGCGACATCCGGTCCCCCGAGGATGCGGAGGACTGCCTGGCGAAATCGGGCGCCGACGGGGTGATGATCGGGCGCGCCGTGCAGGGCCAGCCGTGGCTTATAAACCAAGTCATTCGATACTTGAGAGATGGATTGCAACTATCTGATCCAAAGCCAGAAAAACAACTCGACATTGTCACCTGTCACTACGAGGACATGTTGCATCATTACGGCGCTCGCCGGGGTGTCCGGATTGCTCGAAAGCACGTCTGCTGGTACACAAAATCTATGCCCGGATCGGCTGAATTCCGGGCCCGGGTCAACCGGGTCGATGACCCGAATCAAGTGAAGGCCGAGATCGCCGTGTTCTTCGCGCCGGCGATCGGCCCGATGGCGGCCTGAGATTACGGTGGTAGGGACAACCGATCGACAGGTCGGCGAGTCGGCCGTGGGGGATCCGGGCGCTGTCCTCAGCGCGCTGGCGGTGCCGGTGATCGTCGTCGACGGCAGCGACGACCTGATTTTCGTCAACCCGGCCGCCGAGCAGTTCCTTCGCGCCAGTGCCGCGACTCTGTCCGGCACCAATCTGCAGGACATCATTCCGCAAGACAGTCCGTTGCTGTCTCTGACCCAGAACGTTCGGCGCCACGGCAACTCCATGTCCGAATACGGCGTCGAGATTTCGACCCCGCGGATTGGCGAGCATTTGGTGACGATCGACGGTGCGCCGCTTGGCGAGACCGACGGCAGTGTCGTCCTGACATTGCAGGAATACACCACGGCGGGGCGCCTCGATCGCTCGCTGGTGCATCGCGACGCCGCGCGCTCGGTCACCGCGATGGCGGCGTTGATGGCGCACGAAGTGAAGAATCCGCTCTCCGGCGTGCGCGGGGCGGCGCAATTGCTGGAACAGAACGCCTCGAGCGAGGACCAGCAACTCACCCGGCTGATTATCGAGGAGGCCGACCGCATCTGCACCCTGGTCGACCGCATGGACGTGTTCTCCGAAACGCCGGTCATCGAGCGCGGCCACGTCAACATTCACGAGGTCCTCGATCACGTGGTGAAGGTCGCAAAGAACGGCTTCGCACGCCACGTCGAGATCGTCGAGAACTACGATCCCTCGTTGCCGCCGGTGTTCGGCGACCGCGATCAGCTGGTCCAGGTGTTCCTCAATCTGATCAAGAACGGGGCCGAGGCGGCGCCGGAGGTGGACGGCGAGATCGTGGTCACCACGGCGTTCCAGCACGGTATCCGTCTTGCGGTACCGGCGACCGACAGCCGGATCTCCTTGCCGCTCCTGGTCAGCGTGCAGGACAACGGCGAGGGTATACCCGAGGACCTGAGACGGCACATCTTCGATCCTTTCGTCACCACCAAGGCCGGTGGCAGCGGTCTCGGCCTGGCGTTGGTGGCGAAGTTGATCGGCGATCACGGCGGCATGATCGACGTCGACAGCGAGACCCGGCGGACCATCTTCCGGGTGATGCTGCCGGTCGTGCGCGAAGCGGAGTAGGGCGATGGCGGGCGAAGTGATCCTGATCGCCGACGACGACCGCTCGATCCGCCAGATCTTGAGCCGGGCGCTCGGCCGCATCGGCTACGAGGTGCGCACGACCAGCAACGCGGCGACGCTGTGGCGTTGGATATCGGACGGCGAGGGCAGCCTGGTGATTACCGACGTCATCATGCCGGATGAGAACGGCCTCGATCTGATCCCGCGGATCCGCAAGCTCAGGCCCGAGCTTCGGGTCATCGTCATGAGCGCGCAGAACACGTTGCTGACGGCGGTCAAGGCAACCGAACGCGGGGCCTTCGACTATCTGCCGAAGCCATTCGACCTGAACGAGCTCGTGACCATCGTCGCACGCGCCCTGACCCGGCGCTCGCCGCCCGACGCGGTGCCGGACGAACTTTCCGAGGGCGAGGAAACCCTGCCGCTGATTGGGCGGTCGACGGCGATGCAGGAAATCTACCGGGTCTTGGCGCGGCTGATGGGCACCGATCTGACGGTGCTGATCACCGGTGAATCGGGAACCGGCAAGGAACTGGCGGCGCGTGCGCTGCACGACTACGGCAAGCGGCGCAACGGCGCGTTCGTCGCCATCAATATGGCGGCGATTCCTCGCGAGTTGATCGAAAGCGAGCTGTTCGGGCACGAGAAGGGCGCCTTCACCGGGGCCACCGAGCGTTATGCCGGCCGCTTCGAGCAAAGCGACGGCGGCACGCTGTTCCTGGATGAGATCGGCGACATGCCGATGGAGGCGCAGACGCGGCTGTTGCGCGTCCTTCAAGAGGGCGAGTACACCCGCGTCGGCGGCCGCACGCCGATCAAGGCGAACGTGCGGATCGTCGCCGCGACCCATCGCGATCTACGCCAGCTCGTCGGCCAGGGGTTGTTCCGCGAGGACCTGTTCTTCCGCATCAACGTGGTGCCGATTCGCCTGCCGCCACTGCGCGAGCGACCCGACGACATCGCCGATCTAGTGCGCCATTTCCTTACCCAAAACGCAGGCGAAGGGCTGCCGGCGAAGTCGCTCGACGGCGCGGCGATGGAGCGGCTCCAGAGATACCGTTGGCCGGGCAATGTGCGCGAGCTCGAAAATCTGGTCCGCCGCCTGTCGGCACTCTATTCGCAAGAGATGATTGGTATCGACGTGATCGAGTCCGAGCTTGCGAATACGGCGCCGGCGATGGAGGAGTCAGAGGTGGCGGGCGGCGAGGGCCTGTCGGACGCGGTCGAGCGCCAACTCAAGGCGTACTTTTCGGCCCACGACGACGGATTGCCCGCATCCGGCCTTTACGACCGTGTTCTGCGCGAGGTCGAGCGCCCGCTGATCAATTTGAGCCTCGCCGCGACCAGAGGCAATCAGATCAAGGCCGCGCAATTGCTTGGACTCAATCGCAATACGCTGCGCAAGAAGATCCGCGAGCTCGACATCCAGGTCGTGCGCGGAATGAAGGAGTGATTTCCCGCAAATTGGACAGAGACAATGGCTCGGACGTAAAATATGCCAATATTCCGGACCCAATTCAGGATAGCGGAATGACTGCGACCGAACGGGCTGACACCGCGCCGTCGCGTCTGATCGGAAAGATATCCCAGTGGGCCCGCGACCGCGGGCTAGGTCGTATCTTCGCGATCTCGCTTGCCGTGGCGGCGCTGGTATCCGGGATCGCGACCTATGCGGCGTTGACCGGCGCGCCGCCGCTCGGCGACAGCCCGACCTTGATCCTGTTGCTGCTCAACGTGGATCTCGCCCTGTTGCTGCTGCTCGCGGTCGTCGTGGCGCGGCACATCGTCGCGATCTGGTGGGCGCGCCGGCGCGGTTCGGCCGGGTCGCGTCTGCACGTCAGGCTGGTCGTCCTGTTCGGCTTGGTCTCGGTGACGCCGGCGATCGTGGTCGCGGTGTTCTCGGTCCTGTTCTTCAACTTTGGTGTCGAGTCGTGGTTCAGCGACCGGGTGCGCACGGCGCTAACGGAGTCGATGGCGGCGGCGGATACCTATTTGCGCGAGCACAAGCGGAACATTCGCAACGACGCCCTCGCGATGGCGCGGGACCTGTCGCGCGACACCCAACTCCTGACCAACGATCCGCGCCGCTTCAACCAGACCGTTCGCTTGCAGGCCACGGTGCGTGAGCTGACCGAGGCGGTAGTCTTCGATGGCAGCGGGCTTATTCTGGCGCGCTCGGGCCAGACCTATATGCTCGAATTCGAGCCGATTCCCAAAGGCTCGATCGAACAGGCGCGTGCCGGCCAGGTCGCGATAATGACCAGCGAGAACGACGATCGGGTGCGCGCCCTGGTGCGCCTCGATGGGCCGGTCGACAGCTTCCTTTACGTCGGCCGGTTGGTCGATCCAACCGTCTTGGGTCACATGGAGCGGACCCGGGGCGCGGTGGCGCAGTTCGAGCAACTCGAGATCCAGCGTTCCGACTTGCAAATCTCGTTCGCGCTGATCTTCGTCGTGGTCGGCCTGCTGCTTTTGCTGGCCGCGGTCTGGGTCGGGCTACTGTTCGCGACCCAGCTGTCGCGACCGATCAGCGCATTGATTTTGGCAACCGAGAAGGTTCGCGCCGGCGACCTGTCGGTGCGCGTACCGGAGGACGTCGCGCGCGACGAGGTCGGCTCGCTCTCGCGCGCCTTCAACCGCATGACCAACGAACTCGAGGTCAACCGCAGCGAACTCGTCGAGGCTAATTTGCAGCTCGACGAACGACGCCGATTCACCGAGACAGTGCTGTCGGGTGTCTCGGCCGGGATTATCGGCCTCGATGAAAAAGGGCAAATCAATCTACCGAACCGGTCGGCCTCCGAACTGCTCGGGATCGAGGTCGACGAGATTGTCGGACACTCGCTCGAAGGGATCGTGCCGGAAATGGCCGAGCTCTTGGAAACGGCTCGCGTCGAGCGCCGCCAACGTCCGGTCGACGGCGAAATCACGCTCAAGCGCGGGCGCGAGACCAGGACCCTTTTGGTCCGGGTAGGTGTCGAGTGGGATCATAACGATATCAAAGGGGTCGTAGTC
>JASLSL010000016.1 GCA_030743445.1 Alphaproteobacteria bacterium | reverse complement strand
CGCTGGCAGCACCCGCAACACGACCTGCTGATGCCCGACGAGTTCATTCCGCTCGCCGAGGAGTCGGGCCTGATCTCGGCGCTGACAGATTTCGTTCTCGAGGAGGCGATCAAGCAGATGAGGCTATGGCGCGATGACGGTTTGCCGATGTCGGTGGCGGTCAATCTGGCGCCCCAGCTCTTGCATCAGATGGATCTGCCGGACCGGGTCGGCGAGATGCTGAAGTCCCACGACATGAAGGGCGACAATCTGATCCTGGAAATTACCGAAACCGCCGCGATGACCGACACGACGCGGACGATGGACATCCTGACCCGGTTCCGGATCAAGGACATTGGCCTTTCGATCGACGATTTCGGCACCGGTTATTCGTCGTTCGTGCAGTTGTATCGCATGCCGTTCAGCGAACTGAAGATCGACAAATCCTTCGTCCTCGACATGCATCAGGACGAAGAGGCCGAGATTATCGTCCGGTCGATCGCCAACCTGGGCCACAATCTGGGCCTGAGCCTGTGCGCCGAAGGCGTCGAGACCCGCGAGTCCCTGGATCTGCTGCGATCCTTCGGGTGCGAGAAGATGCAGGGCTATCTCGTCAGCCGGCCCCTTGAAGCCGATGCCTTGGGCGATTTTGTCGCCGATTGGGACCCGCAAACCGTTTAACGGCGGATGCCTAACCCGGCTTGAGACCGACCGCCATGTAGTTGACGTCGATGTCACGCGGCGCCAGCTGCCAGCGGTCCTTCAGCGGGTCGTAGACCAGGCCCATGAACTCCTCGACGGCAACACCGCCCTGGCGCAGCCCCGCCGCGAGCTCCGACGGGCGCTGGAACTTGCGCCAGTCGTGGGTGCCTCTCGGTAGCCACCGCAGCACGTACTCCGCCCCCACGATCGCCAGCGCGAAGGCCTTCATCGTGCGGTTCAGGGTCGCCAGCACCATGATGCCGCCGGGCCGCACGAGCTCGCCCGAGACCTCCAGGAACGCCCCCGCGTCGGCGACGTGCTCGACCACCTCCATGTTGAGCACGACATGGAAGCGCTCGCCGGCCCCGGCCAGCGCTTCCGCGGTCAGGAACCGATAGTCGATCTCCAGCCCCATGCGTGCCGCGTGATCCGCAGCGCAGCGCACGCTCTCCTCGGCCGCGTCGATGCCGACGACGTCGGCGCCGAGCCGCGCCATCGGCTCGGTGAGGAGCCCGCCGCCGCAGCCGATATCGAGCACGCGCAGGCCGGCGAGCGGCTCGCCGGCCAGCGGATCGCGCTCGAAGTGGCGGCAGACCGCGTCGCGGATGTATTCGAGCCGGGTCGGGTTCAACATGTGGAGCGGGCGGAACTTGCCGTTCGGGTCCCACCATTCGTCGGCCAGCGCCGCGAACTTGGCGACCTCATCCTCGTCGACAGAGGTGTCGACGGAGGGGTCGAGCGGGATCGGGCGTTGCTTTTCCGTCATCGGCCGGACGATCGCTCCCTCGGTGGCGTGCTTGCACCCATACCGGCTAATGAGTATGGATACGCCGCCTTGCGGGGGCAACCGGCGGTTTTGGCGATGCCTCCGGGCGCGATAGCGGGAAAAATCCAAAATGGCGCGCATCGTTCAAAAGTTCGGCGGCACGTCGGTCGCGGATGTCGAGCACATCCGCCGGGCCGCAGAACGCGTCAAGGCGGAGGTCGAATGCGGCAATCAGGTCGCGGTCGTGGTTTCCGCCATGGCCGGCGTCACCAACCAGCTCGTCGACTGGGTCAGCGCGGCGAGCCCGACCTACGATCCGCGCGAATACGACGTCGTGGTCTCGACCGGGGAGCAGGTCAACTGCGGGCTGATGGCCCTGGTGCTGCAGGAGATGGGGATCCCGGCGCGATCCTGGCTCGGTTGGCAGATACCGCTCGCGACCACCGATGCGCACGGCAGGGCGCGCGTCCACGAAGTCGACATCGCGGGGATCGCGCAGCAGTGGAGCGATGGAGAGGTGCCCGTAATCGCTGGATTCCAAGGCATCGGGCCCGACGGACGGGTGACCACCCTCGGCCGCGGCGGGTCCGACATCAGCGCCGTGGCGCTGGCCGCCACGCTTGGCGCCGAGCGCTGCGATATCTTCACCGATGTCGACGGCGTTTACACCGCCGACCCGCGCATTGTTGCCAAGGCGCGCAAGCTCGATAAGATCACCTACGAGGAAATGCTGGAAATGGCCTCCCAGGGCGCCCGGATCCTGCAGACCCGGTCGGTCGAATTGGCCATGAAAAATGGCGTCCGGGTTCACGTGCGGTCCAGTTTCGAGGACCTGCCCGGCACCCTCGTCGTCGATGAGGAAGAGATCGTGGAACAACAGGTCGTCAGTGGAATCGCATACAGCCGGGACGAGGCCAAGATCACGCTCGTCCAGGTTCCCGACCGGCCCGGCGTCGCGGCCGCCATCTTTGGCCCGCTCGCCGACGCCGGCGTCAACGTCGACATGATCGTCCAGAGCACGGCCTCGGACGGCAAGACGACCGACATCACCTTCACCGTCGCCAAATCCGACTTCGAACGTTGCGTCGAGCTGCTCGAAGAGGCGCGGGAAACCCTCGACTTCAAGGCCCTGGTGCCGGATTCGGGCATCGTCAAGGTTTCGGTCATCGGTGTCGGCATGCGCAGCCACGCGGGCGTGGCGCAGGCAATGTTCCGCACCCTCTCGGAGAAGGGCATCAACATCCAGGCGATCTCGACCTCCGAGATCAAGGTCAGCGTGTTGATCGCCGAGGAATACGCCGAGCTGGCGCTGCGTGCCCTGCACACCGTCTATGGCCTGGACGCCGAGTGACCCGTGTTCGCGCAATGTCGCAACTTCGCGGCTTAACTCTTTAAACGGTTGCACAAAATTCGGCGTTCTTGATAATGATCCCCGGATTGCGGCGACATTCGACTCGAAGCCGCAATCGGGTTTCCCTCGGGCGCCCGAACGAGCCCGAATCGTACAACGAGCCGCGGCGTTGAACCGCGGCCGGTGACGGGAGCGGCTGCCGAGCCATGGCAAAGCAGACGTGGAAAATCAACCAAGCCCGCGAGGCGAACGACGGCGGGTCCGGAGTCGTGCGCATGACGCCGAATTCGGACGACGACGGCCCGACCTCGGTCGGCAAGCTGTTGCGCGCGCGCCGCGAGGAGGCCGAGCAGGACCTGCACTATGTCGCGCAGATGCTGCGCATCCGCTATCCCTATCTCAAGGCGATCGAGGACGGCCGGGTCGACGACTTGCCGGGGCCGACCTACGCGGTCGGCTTTGTGCGCGCCTATGCCGAGCATCTCGGCCTCGACGCCAAGGACGTCATCAGCCGGTTCAAGGAAGACACCAAGGACCTCGGGGCGAAGCCCCGGCTGGTCTTTCCCGCGCCGCTGCCGGAAGGCAAGATACCGAGCGGCGTCATCGTGCTGGTCGCCGTCATCCTGGCGTTGGTGGTCTATGGCGGCTGGATCCAACTGTCCTCGCAGAACCAGTCGATCGCCGACTTCATCCCGCAATTGCCGGATCGTCTGGCCGCCCTGATCGGATTGGGCGACGGCGAGCCCGAGGCAACGCCCCAGACTGCCGAGAAGCCTGCCGAGAAGCCTGTCGAGAGCGATGTCGACAAGCCGGCGCCCGTGAAGAAACAGACGCCCGCCCCTGTGGCGCCGGCCCAGACCGAGACCGCGGCGAAGCCCGCCGCACCCGCGCCTGCCGGCGTAAGCGGCAGCGTCGCGGAGAAGCCGGCGGCGGCGAGCGATTCCGAGACCGCCGCCGCCACGCCGAGCGCCGACCCCGCGCCGTCGGCAACGACCGCGCCATCGGCCGATACGCCGGCCGCGGAAGCGCCGGCCGCCGATACGTCCGCGTCGTCGGAGGCCACGACCGAGACGGCCTCAGCGACACCCGCCGAGACCACGACCGCGGCGGAAACCCAGGCTGTCGGCGCCGAATTCATGCCGATCCAGTCCGAGCCGCCGCGCGAGCAGGTCGCCGGCACGCCCGCATCCGGCGCCGAACATTCGGCGGGTGCCGTCGGCTCCACGGTCGCCGTGCCGCCCGATCCGCCGACCGACGAGCCGCGCCCGCCAAGGGTCTTCGGGCTCGAGAACGCCGGCGCGCGGATCATTATCCGCGCGATCACCGACAGCTGGGTCGAGATCCGCGACGCATCGGGCGCGTTGCTGCTGACCCGCGTGTTGCGCGTCGGCGACGCCTACCGGGTGCCCGACCGCTCCGGCCTGTCGCTGGTCACCGGCAACGCCGGCGGGCTGGAGTTCATCGTCGACGACGAGCCGGTGCCGGCGCTCGGGCCGATCGGCAGCGTGCGCCGCAACGTGTCGCTCGATCCGGCCTTGCTCAAGTCCGGGCAAGCCTATATCCAATAGCGCCAAGCCCACGCCGGTCGTTAGCTCGAGCGGAGAACAGAGCCAGATGGCGTCCCTGCAGCCGGTCCGCGGCACCCACGATCTTTTGCCCGAGGCGATGCGCGCCCACCGCCGCGTCATCGAGACCGCGCGCGAGGTCGCCGAACGCTACGGGTTCGACGAGATGGCGACGCCGATCTTCGAATTCACCGACGTGTTTCGTCGCACCCTCGGCGACACCTCCGACATCGTGACCAAGGAGATGTACACCTTCACCGACAAGGGCGGCGACGAGTTGACGCTCAGGCCCGAGAACACCGCCGGCGTCGCGCGGTGCTTCATCTCCGAGGGGCTGGCCCAGGACGTGCCGTTGAAGGTGTTCTGCGGCGGACCGATGTTTCGCCACGAACGGCCGCAAAAGGGCCGGCTGCGCCAGTTCCACCAGATCGATATAGAGATCATCGGCGTCCCGGGACCGCAAGCCGATGTCGAGGTGATCGCCGCGGGTGCGGCGATTCTGAAGGCGCTCGGCATCGGCGACCTCACCGCGTTGCAGCTCAACACCTTGGGCGATGCCGAAAGCCGCGGCAAATTCCGCGATGTGCTGGTCGCCTATTTCAACGACCACCTCAACGATCTCTCGGAGGACAGCCGCGACCGGCTCGAGCGCAACCCGCTGCGAATCCTGGATTCCAAGGACGAGGGCGATCGCAAGATCGTCGCCGGCGCGCCCGATTACGCCGATCACCTGAACCAGGAAAGCGCCGATTTCTTCGCCGGGGTGACGGGCGGGCTCGACGCGCTCGACATCGCCTACACCCTCGATCCGAAACTGGTCCGCGGTCTCGACTACTACACCCACACCGCGTTCGAGTTCACCACCACCGAGCTTGGCGCACAGGACGCGGTGATGGCCGGCGGGCGCTACGACGGGCTGATCGGGACAATGGGCGGACCCGAGACCCCGGGCGTCGGTTGGGCTGCCGGCGTCGAGCGCCTGGTCATGCTGTGCGGCGACCCGCCGCCCGCGCGCCGGCCGGTGGCGCTCATTCCGATCGGCGAGGCGGCCGAGGCGGTCGCCCTCGAGCTTTCCGAGGCGCTGCGCGCCGCGGGCAACCGGATCGATCTCGGCTACGGCGGGAACCTGAACAGGCGCATGAAGCGGGCCAACAAGATTGCCGCGGCGGCGGCGGTCCTAATCGGCGAAGACGAACTCCAGCGTGACGTAGCGACTGTCCGCGACATGGAGACGGGCGAGCAGGAGGAAGTCGCCTTGGCGGCGCTGGAGGACCATCTCGCCCGCTATCGTTAGGGCCGCCGATGACGGCCGACCAGATAACTCGATTCTTCGTCGTCGGAGCAAACCACCGCTCCAGCTCGGCCATGCTGCGCGACCGGCTGTTCGTCGACGAGGCGAGACTGCCGGAGTTCTTCGCCCGGCTGTCCGAGGCGGGGATTGCCCAGGCCGTCGTGCTGTCGACCTGCGACCGGGTCGAGGTGCAGGCCGCGAATGGATCGCCCGAGGACGCCGCAGAGGCGATCCGCGACCTGTTCGTGGCGCTCAGCGGCCTCGCCGCCGACGAGGTGCGGGATCAGCTCTACGCCCACTTCGACGATGACGCGGTGCGACACGCCTTCGCGGTCGCGTCCTCGCTCGACAGCCAGGTGATCGGCGAGCCGCAGGTGCTGGGTCAGGTCAAGGAAGGTCACCGCGAGGCCCGCGGTCACGGCATGGTCGGCGCCGAGCTCGAGCGGGTGCTGCAGGCGGCCTATACCGCGGCGAAGCGGGTGCGCACGGAATCGGCCATCGCCGAGCGTCCGGTCTCGATCGCCTCGGCCGCGGCGCAGGTCGCGCGCGACGTGCATGGCGACCTGCAGCGCGCGACGGCGCTGGTGATCGGCCTCGGCGAAATCGGCGATCTGATCTGCCAGCAGTTGCGGGTCGCGGGGCTCGGGCGCTTGACCCTCGCCGGTCCCTCGCGCCGGACCGAGGCCGAGGCCAGGCGCCTCGGCTGCCACTT
>JASLSL010000015.1 GCA_030743445.1 Alphaproteobacteria bacterium | reverse complement strand
AGGCTCGTGTTCTTCGACATCGCGATCGACTGGAAACTGTTCATGATCCCCCAGACGGTCCCGAACAGACCGATGAAGGGTGCCGTCGCCCCGGTCGAGGCGAGAAAGGTCATGTACCGCTCGACCCGGTCCATCTCGCGCGTCACCGTGATCTGCATGACGCGGTCGATGCGCTCGTGCAATCCGCCAATGGGCCGATCCGCGGGTCGAGGCCCCTTGGCCGCCGAGCGCCGCCATTCCTGCATCGCGGCGACGAAAACCGCGGTCATGGGATCCTTCGGACGCGGCCCGATCCGATCGTAGAGAACGTCGAGCGAGCCGCCCGACCAGAACGTCGCTTCGAAGTCTCCGGCCAAGGCGTTGAGGCGGCGCAGCCAAAGGGTCTTTTCGATGATGACGGCCCAGCACCAGATCGACGCCAGAACCAGCATGATAATGACCGCCTTGACGATCAGGTCGGCGCGCAGGAACAACGACCAGACTGAAAAGTCGTAAGCCGAAACGGAACCGGCAAGCGTGGCCGCTTCGATGGCGCTTTGCTCCATGGATCAGTCCCTTACCGTCTGGGCGCCGGCGTCGCGAAGCAGGGTCCACAACTCTGGCGGCAATCGCGCCGGTCGCCCCGCCGGCGTCGTGCACACGAGCGTGAGCTGCATGCACACGAGATCGGCCCCGTCCCGCTTGACCGTTTGCGCCGCCGTGACCGACGCGCCGCCCACCTCGAGGAAACGCGAGTGGACCTCGAGCAGGTCGTTGAGCCGCCCCGGCTTCAGAAAGTCGGCGCAGTGAAGCCGGACGTCGGTCTCAGGCATCGCGTCCCTCCCCGCCGCGCAACAGCTCCAGTTGCGGACCCGAAGCCGGCAGCTCCAAGCCGAGGTGGCCGTACGCGCGCTCGCCGAGGATCCGCCCGCGCGGCGTTCGCACAATGTAGCCCTGCTGCATGAGGTAGGGCTCGATCACCTCTTCGATGGTGTCGCGCTGCTCCGACAACGCCGCGGCCATGGTCTCGACGCCGACCGGACCGCCGCCGTATTGTTCCGCCATGCACACGAGATAGCGCCGGTCCATGGCGTCGAGCCCTCCGGCATCGACTTCGAGCCGCTTAAGCGCCCCGTCGGCAACCGCGGTGTTCACAACGCCGTCGCCAGCGATGGCGGCGAAATCGCGCACCCGTTTCAGAAGGCGTCCGGCGATGCGGGGCGTGCCGCGCGAACGGCGCGCGATCTCGGCCGCGCCGTCTGGCGTGAGCTCCATGTCAAGGGCCCGGGCCTGGCGGCCAAGGATGTCTTCGAGCTCGGCCGCCGAATAGAAGACGACGCGGAGCGGAATCCCGAACCGCTCGCGCAAAGGGTTGGTCAACAGGCCCGAGCGTGTCGTCGCGCCGACAAGGGTGAACGGTGGCAACTCGATGCGGACCGAGCGCGCTGCCGGCCCTTCGCCGATTACGAGGTCGAGCTGAAAGTCCTCCATGGCCGGATACAAGATCTCTTCGACCGCCGCGCTCAAGCGGTGGATTTCGTCGATAAAGAGGACGTCGCGCGCCTCCAAGTTGGTGAGGATCGCGGCCAGGTCACCGGCCTTGACCAGCACCGGCCCCGAGGTGGCGCGGAACCCGACGCCGAGCTCGCGGGCGACGATGTGGGCGAGCGTCGTCTTCCCGAGCCCGGGCGGCCCGTGTATGAGCACGTGGTCGAGCGGCTCGGACCGTGCGCGCGCGGCGTCGATGAAGACCCGCAGGTTGTCGCGCACCCTTTCCTGCCCGACGAAGCCATCCAATGCGAGCGGACGCAGGGTGACCTCGGCGAGATCGCCGGCGTCCGCGGCCGGCCTTACGATACCGTCCCCGGTCATCGTGCCTCACCCGCGAGCGATCCCGCGTCGCCTTGACGCGGCTCTTTCGGCGCCAATTCCGCGAGACCTGCCCGGATCAGTTCCTCGAGCGTGGCGTCG
The DNA here is from genome assembly GCA_030743445.1 of Alphaproteobacteria bacterium. Classification (GTDB taxonomy): domain Bacteria; phylum Pseudomonadota; class Alphaproteobacteria; order UBA8366; family UBA8366; genus JASLSL01. The sequence goes on along the minus strand of JASLSL010000015.1, from coordinate 1,758 downwards.
GGCCCGAGCCGGCGCGCGGCACCCGAGATGGCGCCGAACGACTGGGTCGCGCTGTAGCCGAGATTGACCAGCGCCGAGATCGCCTCGCGCGCCACCGTATCGATCCGGCCTGGACCGGGCGCAGCGGCATCTTGCGTCGGCGCGAGCGCGATCGCGCCGATCCGGTCCTTGAATTCGCCGGCGATTCGCCCAGCGAGCTTGGCGCCGACGCCGGGCGCGCGAACGATAGCGTCACGATCGCCGGCCGCCAGGGCGGCGACGAGATCATCGGGGGGAAGCACCGCAAGGATCGCAAGCGCGAGCTTGGCTCCGACACCCTGGACGGTGGCGAGCCTGCGGAACCAATCGCGTTCCGCGGCCTCGGCGAAGCCGTAGAGCTGGATTCGATCGTCGCGCATCTGGGTCTCGACGAGCAGGCTCGCAGGTCCTCCCGGATCGAGGGCCGCGAGCGTGCGCGTCGAAGCAAACACCAGATAGCCGACGCCGTTCACGTCGATGACCGCGGACTCCGCGCTTACCGAATCCACGACGCCGCTCAGCTTGGCGATCACGAGCGCCCCTCCGCGGCCGACGCGTCGCCGCCCCAGCCGACACGATCGCGCGCCGGCGGCCGGTGGTGGGCGTGACAGATGGCGACGGCAAGTGCATCGGCCGCGTCCGAACCGGCGACGGCGCAGCCGGGAAGCAGGGTGCGCACCATGGCCTCGACCTGCACCTTGGCGGCCTTGCCGGTGCCAACGATGGTCTTCTTGACGAGCCGAGGCGAGTACTCGACCACACGAAGTCCGCCGTGCGCGGCCGCCAACATACCGACGCCACGCGCTTGGCCGAGCTTCAGGGTGGAGGCCGGGTTCATGTTGACGAAGGTCTCCTCGATGGCGGCCTCGACGGGTTGATAGCGCGCGATGACGTCCGCCAGTCCTTCGAACAATTGGACCAGCCGTTCGGCCAATGTGCGCCGCCTATCGGTGGCGACATCGCCATTGCCGACATGGCGCAGCCGATCTCCATCGGTCTCGATGATCCCCCAACCGGTGGCTCTGAGACCGGGATCCAGACCGAGGATCCTCATGCGTTCAAATCCCGTCCGCTACACGTCAGTTCGCGAGCCGCGCCAAAAGTTCGTCCGCCACCTCATAGTTGGCGGCGACGTGTTGAACGTCGTCGCTCTCGTCGAGAACTCCGAGCAGCCGGAACAGGGTCTCGGCATCCGAGTTCACGACCGCAATCGTCGCGTGCGGCCGCCAGTCGAGGCGTGCCGAATCCGGCGCGCCGAACCGCGCCTCGAACGAATCGCGCACCAGCGCAAGATCCTCGGGGTCACAGGCGATGTCGTGGCCGCCCTCACCCGATTCGACATCCAGCGCACCGGCATCGACCGCGACCTCGAATATCTCGTCGCCGGCGACGTCGTCTGCGCCGTAATGGATCAGGCCGATGCGTTCGAACAAGAAGTTGACGCTGCCACTTTCGCCGAGTGTTCCGCCGTGCTTGCCGAAGGCCGCCCGAACCTCGGCCGCAGTGCGGTTGCGGTTGTCGGTCAGGGCCTCGACGATGATGGCGATGCCGCCGGGGCCATAGCCTTCGTAACGCACCTCTTCGAAGCTCGCGTCTTGATCACCGCCGGCACCGCGGCGGATGGCGCGTTCGATCGTGTCCTTGGGCATGTTCGCCGCCTTGGCGGCGGCAAGCGCCGAACGCAGACGCGGGTTCATCGCCGGTTCCGGGCTGCCGGATCGGGTCGCGACCGTTAGCTCG
>JASLSL010000014.1 GCA_030743445.1 Alphaproteobacteria bacterium | reverse complement strand
GGGTCGCTGGTCAAAAGGCCGACGAACTGCTTGCGGTCGGGCTTGGTCATGTCGGACCGGGTGAGCGAGCGCTTGCCGAAGAAGTCCTTCTTCCGGGAGACCATCCGGGCCAGGCCGAGATCGTCGGGCGTCACCGTGCCGTCGGTGTCCTGGCCGACGGCGATGTAGCCCTTTTCGGCGCGCAGCACATGCAGCGCCTCGGTTCCCATCGGCGAGATCGCATAGGGCTCGCCCGCGGTCATGCAGGCGGTCCAGAGCGCCATGCCGTACCCCGCCGGCACGTTGATCTCATACGACAGCTCGCCGGTAAAGCTGACCCGGAAGACCCGCGCCGGGATGCCGGCGACCGTGCCCGCGCGCCACGACATGAACGGAAACGCCTTGTTGTCGAGGTCGATATCGGTGCCGAGGTCGGCCAGCAGCCGCCGCGCGTTGGGGCCGGCGAGGTTGACCGTCGCGTATTGCTCGGTCACCGAGGCGCAATTGACGGCCATGTCGGGCCATTCGGTCTGCAGCCATTCCTCGAGCCAGCCGAGCACGCGCGCGGCGCCGCCCGTCGTGGTGTGCATCAGGTAGTGATGCTCGCCGAGCCGCGCCGTGACCCCGTCGTCGAACACCATACCGTCCTCGCCGCACATCAGGCCGTAACGGCAATGGCCCATGGCAAGCGAGTCCCAATCGTTGGTGTAGACCCAGTTCAGCAGCTCCACTGCGTCAACGCCCTGGATGTCGATCTTGCCGAGGGTCGAGGCGTCGAGGATGCCGACGCTCTCGCGCGCGGCGGCGATCTCGCGGTTGACCGCGTCCCATTTACCCTCGCCGGGGCGCGGGTAATAGAACGCCCGCCGCCACTGGCCGACATACTCGAAGACCGCACCCGCCTGCTCGTGCCAGGTGTCCATCGGGGTCTTGCGCAGCGGGTCGAAGAATTCGCCGAAGTCGCGCCCCGCCAAGGCACCGAAGGTGACCGGCGTATAGGGCGGGCGGAAGGTGGTATGGCCGACCTCGGGCAGCGGGCGCTCGACGATGTTGGCGAGGATCGCCAGCGCGTTCAAGTTCCCGGTCTTGCCCTGGTCGGTGCCCATGCCGGTCGTGGTGTAGCGCTTGACGTGCTCGACCGAGGCGTAGCCCTCGCGCACTGCGAGCGCCAGGTCGGCGGCGGTGACGTCGCCCTGCAGATCGACGAACGCCTTGGCCCCCTCGCCGACCGGCTTGGGTGCCGGCGGCAGCCACAAATGGCGCATCGGCGACTGTTCCTCGTCTTCCGCTTGGGGCGGTTTCGGCTGGTGTCCCTTGGCCTTGAAGCCAGCCTCGGCGGCGGCCTCGGACCCGGCTGCGTGGCCTTCAACCAAACACGCGCCGAGGCCAACCGTGCCGTTGCAGGCGCCGGCCGAGCGCTGCTTCTGCGCCGCGACGTCAGGCACGAAAGCGGCGAGGTCGTCGTCATACCGCGTCCTCCCCTGGGATTGCGAGAACAGGTGGACCGTCGGCATCCAGCCGCCCGAGGAACAGACCACGTCGCAGTCGATTTGGCGCGGCTCGCCGGTGATGGCGGCACCGGCTTCGTCGAGCGCCATGACCTCGACCGACGCGACCCGGCGATGCCCCTTGGTCGCGGTGATGGCGTGGCCGCCGATTACTTCGATCCCGGCCGCGTGCGCCCGGTGGGCGAGGGGACCGTCGGGGCCCGCCCTGAGATCGACGACCTTTGTCGCCATGCCGGCCGCCTGGAGGTCGAGCGCGGTCCGGTAGGCGCCGTCGTTGTTGGTGAAGACCATCGCGCGGTCGCCGACCCTGACGCCGTAACGGTTGAGATAGGTCCGCGCCGCGGACGCGAGCATGATGCCCGGCCGGTCGTTGTCGGGGAAGACGAGGGGCCGCTCCAAGGCACCGGTCGCCAGCACGACCTGTTTGGCGCGAACCTTCCAGAGGCGCTGGCGCGGTATGGTCTCGGGTGGGGCCGAAATGTGGTCGGCGACCCGTTCGACGAGACCGAGATAATTGTGGTCGTAATAGGCGAAGGCGGTGGTGCGCGCCAACAGCCGGACCTCGTCCATCGCTGCCAGATCGCCCGCCGCCGTGTTGATCCAGTCCGTGGCCGGGGCGTCATCGATCGACCCGTCGTCCGAGAGCAGCGATCCGCCGAACTCGTTTTGCTCGTCGGCGAGGATCACCCGGGCGCCGGTGCGCCCCGCGGCGAGTGTGGCCGCGAGGCCGGCCGGCCCGGCGCCGACGACCAGCACGTCGCAATGGACGTGCCTCCGCTCGTAGCGATCCGGGTCCGGCTCGGAGGGGGCGCGGCCCATGCCGGCGGCGTGGCGGATGAACCGCTCGTAGGTCATCCAGAATTGCCGCGGCCACATGAAGGTCTTGTAGTAGAAGCCGGGCGGCAGCAGTCGCGAGAACGCGCTCGCCACCCCGGCGAGGTCGAAATCGACCGAGGGCCAGCGGTTCTGGCTCCTGGCCTCGAGCCCCTCGTAGATCTCGACCTGGGTCGCGCGCAGATTGGGCGTCGCCCGGCCACCGATCCCGACCCGCACCAGGGCGTTCGGCTCTTCGGGGCCTGCGGTCGCGATGCCGCGCGGGCGGTGATACTTGAAACTGCG
>JASLSL010000013.1 GCA_030743445.1 Alphaproteobacteria bacterium | reverse complement strand
CGCCAGCGATGCAGCGGCACCGGCGTGATCAGGTCGGCATCGGCGACGAGCTCGGCCCCGGCGCGGGCGAGCCAACGCCCGAAGGCGGGGGCGGCGTGGGTCCGGTCGGCATGCTTGAAACCGAGCACCAGCGGCCGGCTGGCGTCGTCGTAGGCGAGCACCGCGCGCGCCCGGTCGTAGCTCGGCCGATCGCGCGTGCACGCACCGCAGAGCCAGCCCTCGGGCGCCTCGTATTCGAACGGGTAGCCGCAGCACTGGCAGAGCGGCGCGCCGAGGAAGGCGAGCTGGTTCCAGCACGTGCCGCAGAGCGCGCCGGCCTCGACCACCGCGTCTCCGCAGGCGAGACAGGTCGGCGGCAGCACCGCATCAAGCGCCCGGCGCCCGGCGCGCCGCAAGGCCGCCGCCGCGGTCATGGGCCGGGAAACGCCGGGAACACCAGGGTGCCGTCGCGCTCGATCTGGTTGATCAGCTCGATCTCCCAGTCGAGGTATTCGTTCATCGCCGCCTCGACCCCGTCCTTGCGGTCGTAGGCCCGGTAGTAGCGGTCGACCGGCTCGTCGAGCGCGCCATCGGTGCCTTCCTCGACCGGCAGGCCGGCCTCGACCCAGCCAGCGGTGCCGCCCTCGAGCAGCACCACCTCGGCCTCGGTCAGCGCCGCGAGGTCGCGCCCGGCGAGCCGGGCCAAGCCCGCGTCGGGACACGCGATCGCGTAGGCCTCAGCCTTGGTGAGCTTTCCCGCCGCATCGGCGAGGCGCGAGCGGATCGCCCACTGCGCCCCCGGGATATGGCCATCGCGATGGCTGATGCTGTCGGCCACATCGACCACCGCGATGGTGCCCGCGTCGAGCCGTTCTTGCAGTTCGGCCGGCGCGATCGTCGCGAGCTCGACCGCCGCCGCCTCGGGCGCCGTCGGCACATGCGCGCCGGTCTCGAGGTCGTGGCCGTCAAGCCCGCCTTCGAGCACCCGGACATATGTCCAACCCATCTGGACCAGCCAGTGCGCGGTCATGGTCGCGCGCACCCCGGTGTCGTCGATCAGCACGACCCGGGCGCCGCGCGTGGCGATGTAGCGGTCGGTCGCCTGGACGAGCTGGCCGCCGGGTGCGGACCGCGAGCCCGGCAGGTGGCCGGCCCGGTATTCCTCGGGGAAGCGCACGTCGATCAGGTAGAGAGTGTGGTCTTCCGCCTCCGCGCGCCATCGCTCCAGCCCGGCCGCATCGATGGTCTCGACCCCATAGCGTTCGGCGACCCTTGCCGTGGCCGCCGTGGACCACGAGAGCGCCTGGTCCGAGACCGGGCCCCAGAGCCGGTCGGCGCCATGTTCGAGCTCGAACCCGGCGAGGTGCCAGCCCATCGTCCCGTTCTTCAGCGCCATCACCTTGTTCGGCGTGCCGGCATTGATCAGCGACTGGGCGCCGATGATCGAGCGCGTCCGCCCGGCGCAATTGACCACCACCAGGGTGTCCGGATTGGGCGCCAGGTCGCGCACCCGGTAGGCAAGCTCGGCCCCCGGCGCGTCGATGCCGCCCGGGATGTTCATCTTGCGGTACTCCTCGATCGGCCGGCTGTCGAGGACCACCACGTCCTCACCCGCGTCCTGCTTGGCCTTCAGTTCCTCGGCGGTGATGTTGGGCGTATCGCAGTGATGCTCGACGTACTCGCCGAACAGTTTCGAGGGCACGTTGACGCCGCTAAAGAGCTCGAACCCGGCCGCGCCCCAGGCGCCCACGCCGCCGTCCAGGATCGAAATATCGCTATAGCCCGCCGCCGCCAGGAATTCGGCCGCGCGCTCGGCCTCGCCGCCGCTGTCGTCGCACAGCACCACACGGGTGCCGAGCCGCGGCGCCATGGGGCGGATGTCGAGCTCGAGCCGGCTCAACGGGATATTGATCGCGAGCAGCAGGTGGTTGGCGCCATAGAGGCCCTGCTCGCGGACGTCGACGAGGGTGATCTCGCCGCCGTCCAACAAGTCCGCGCGAAGGGTCGGCGCATCGATCGATCGGGTCATATTCCTCAAACCGACGGGGTCGGTCCCTCCCTGGTTCGGTTATGGACGCATGTGGCGGTAAATTTTCACGAAATCCAGTCGGCTACAAGCGGCCTCGCGGATTTGCCGCCCGAAGCCCGGCGCGGCATAGTGCGCACGTCATGTCCGACCCGATGCAGGTCTTCGACCGGGCGTTGGTCGCCCGTCACCGCGACCGCGCCGCTTTGAGGCTCGGCGAGCACGATTTCTTGCTCGCCGAGGTCGCCGAGCGCCTCGCCGACCGGCTGCTCGACATCAAGCGCGATTTCCCCTTGGCCCTCGACCTCGGCTGCCGCACCGGCGGGCACGGCCCGACGCCGGGCGGCCCGGGCGGTATCGAGTGGGTGGCGCGGACGGAATTCTCGGCTGCGATGGCGGCCCGGGCGCCGCGCCCGATCGTCGTGGCGGATGAGGAGTTTCTGCCCTTTGCCGGCGGCAAGTTCGACCTAGTCTACAGCAACCTGGCGCTCCACTGGGTCAACGACCTGCCGGGCGCCCTGGTGCAAATCGCGGCGGCGTTGAAGCCGAACGGGCTGTTTCTCGCGGCGATGCTCGGCGGCGCGACGCTATCGGAATTGCGCGGCGCGCTGACCGCGGCCGAGACGGAGGTCACCGGCGGCACCAGCCCGCGCATCTCGCCCTTCGCCGACGTGCCGGACGCCGGCGCCCTGCTGCAGCGCGCCGGCTTCGCGCTGCCGGTCGTGGACACCGACCGGATCGCCGTCAGCTACGACGACCCGTTCGCGCTGCTCGACGATTTGCGCGGCATGGGCGAGACCAATGCGATGCAGGAACGCCTCAAGCGCTTCACCCACCGCGGCGTAATCCGGCGCATGGCCGAGATCTATCACCAGCGCCACGCGGGCGACGACGGCCGCATCCCGGCGACCTTCCAGGTGATCTATCTCCACGGTTGGGCGCCCGACCCCTCGCAGCAGCAAGCGATGCGCCCGGGCAGTGCGGCCGCCCGCCTCGCCGACGCCCTCAGCACCGCCGAACGCCCCGCCGGCGACAAGGCGGGGCCGGACAAATAAACGACGTTTAAGCTTTGATCCCGTCGCCGATTTCGATCATTGTTCGCCGCAGGGTTGAACGGGAACATTAGCAATACCCATTTACAAGCTCCCGGTCTGGGAGGTCGTCAAGGAGACCTATGCGTTCGTCTGGGACACCCGGCGGGATTTCGTCGTGATCGCGGCGGCGCCGGTGCTGGTCGAGGCCATTCTTGTTTCCGCGCTTGCCGCAATATATGGGGCATCGACAATGGTCGAAGGTACCTGGGTATCGGAGATCCACGACGCCATAAAATCGGAGAATAGTAACGACTCCTACCCGAAGGTGTTGTTCGAACTTGTCAGTCTCATAATTTATGTGATGTTCGCGGTGGCGTAGCACCGCCGCTATCTATTACCTCACGAAAGGACGACTGTTTGGCGCGCTCTTCGCTGGGATAAGCGCAAGACACGGTTCTTGCTGCGTTTTGTTGGCGTCGTCATCTTCGCCACAGCGATCGCAACAGCCGTTATATTCTCGGAGGTTTTTTCGCTTTGGTTGATGGACGTCGAGAGATTGTCGGAAATGGACTCACCGATCGTGACTGCGGTGGCTGTTATCGGTGTTCTTATATTGTATGTGGCAATGGCGCGGCTGTTTTTGTGGCTTCCTGCGACCGCAATCGACGATATGTTGCGCTTTAGAGAATTATGGCGGCTTGGAAAACGCAACACTTGGCGTCTCTTTTGGATATGGTTGGTCGTTTTAGCACCGATTTTGTGCGTTGGGTTGGCAGTGGAATTATTGTTCCCTGAAGATAACGGCGACATGGGTCTGACCGAATTCATGATCGGTGCCACTCCGGGCTTGGGAATTAATTTCATCTTCATTGCCGTTGCGGTGACATCCCTGTCGATCTGCTACCGGCGGCTCAAGGACGCGCCACAGCCTGTCCCCGCCGAGCAATCGGCCGAGCCGGTCTGATCGCGGCAAGGCGGGGCCGGAATAAATTCGCTTTAGTTTTCCCATGGACCTCGCACAATGTCCGTCCCGGATTTGAACGGGCAAGGGGCTGAACGGGAGGGGCGGTCATGCCCACTTACAAGCTCCCGGTCTGGGAGGTCGTCAAGGAGGTCTATCGGTTCGTCTGGGCGGCCCGGCGCGACCTGGTTGCGATCGCCAGCGTGCCGGTCCTCGGCCTGACGATTTTCATTACCGTCATGACCGAGGTCTTCGGCGCGCCCGGCATGTTCACCGATTTCCGATCGCGGGCCGGGAGCGAGGACTACCTGGTTTGGCCGATGAATATCGTCGCCATGGCGATCTACGTCATGTTCGCCGTGGCGTGGCACCGGCGCTACCTGGTTCCGGGCGAACGGATGACGGTGTGGACCGCACTGCGCTGGGACGCGCGGAAAACCCGGTTCCTGTTGCGCCTGATCGGCGCTTCGGTGCTCGGTCTCTTGGTCATGCTCGCGCCGATGGCGTTGGTCTCCGTGGGGGTCTCGACCGCGGTGCATTTGGACGGGAACTCGTCGGTTGCCGACTCCGTCGTCGCCAGCATGGCGACGGGGATCGCCGGTCTCGTCCTGCTGCATTTGATCTATGGCCGGCTGTTCCTCTGGCTCCCGGCGGCGGCGGTCGACGATCCCACGGGACTGCGCGGGCTGTGGCGATTGGGACGGCGCAATACCTGGCGTTTGTTCTGGATCGTGGTCGCGGTCGGGCTGCCGTTCTGGTTCCTCGCGATCGTCTCGATCGCCATGCCGGCGTTTCTCGTCGAGCCGGGCCTGACCGCAAGGCTGATCGTCCACCTCGCGAGCCAGGCGGTCGGCTACCTCGGCATCGCCATCACGGTGTCGGCGTTGTCAGCCAGTTACCGACGCCTCAAGGACGCGGCGCCGCCGGTCCCTGCCGAGTAAGCCGACGCGCCGTGATCCAAATCAACGACGGGGCGGGGTTGGCGCGCTAAAACCGCCTCTATGGTCGATGTCCGGAAGCTTATCGCGCTCGCGATCGTGTTGCTGCTGATTCCGGCGGCCGCGGCAACCGCGGGCGACGCCAAGCGCGGGCTCATGCTCGCCAAGCAATGGTGCACCGAATGCCACGACATCTCGGGCCACACCACGAGCGACCAGGCGCCGGGCTGGCGCTCGATCGCCAACGACCCGGAGCGCGACCTCGACAAGTTGCACGCCTTCCTGCAGAAGCCGCGCCAGCCGATGCCGCCGCTGCAGCTCTCGAAAATCGAGATCGAGGACCTGGTCGCCTACATCAAGACCCTCAAGGCGAAATAACCGCCTACAACAGATCGCAGAGCAAGGCGATCAAGGGCGCGTCGGCCGGCGGCATCGGATAGTCGGAAAGCTTTTGCGGCCGGACCCAGGCGAGCTCGTCGTGCTCGCGCGCTTGCGCCCGGCCCTTCCAAACCCGGCAGGCATAGAGCGGCATCACCAGGTGAAAATCGTCGTAGTCGTGGCTCGCGAAGCCGATCGGCGCAAGACAGCTCTCGCGCGTGTCGATGCCGAGCTCTTCCATGAGCTCGCGGATCAGCGCCGCCTCCGGGGTCTCGCCGTCCAGGACCTTGCCGCCCGGAAACTCCCAGAGCCCGGCCATCGACTTGCCCGCCGGGCGCTTGGCGATCAGCACCCGGCCGTCGACGTCGACCAGGGCCGCGGCGGCGACGAAGACCAGCGGCTTCGCCCCTTGCCCGCTGCGATCCGGGCCGGCATCCCAACAACCTTCGGAAAGTTCGTCCATGGCGCGAGCATCGCCCCTCGTCACATCGAGGTCCAGACCCGGGCGCGCCCGCGCCCAACTCCGACGTCGACGGCGATCTCGATCTCGCGGCCGCGGAGGTGCCGGTCGACCGCACCGAAGTCGTAGTCGAGGTGATGCTCGCCCGCCTCGGCGACGGCCGTGCCGCCGATCCTGATCGATAGCCGGTCGCGGTCCGCCTTCTCGCCGGCGCGGCCGACCGCGGCGACCAGCCGGCCCCAGCCGTCGCCCCGCTCGGCGATCGAGCGCCGTGTCAGGGTCGAGGTCGCGAGCACCCGGCCGATGCGCCGCGCGGCGCGGGCCGACTCCGCGCCCGTGATATGGAACGCGATCAGCCGCCTCGGGTTCTCTCCGTCGCGCACGATCTGCAGCGCCAGGTCCCGGGTCAGCTCCTCCAAGGCGCGGCGGAAGTCGCCGAATTCCGGATCCCCGGCGCTGGCGATCCGCTTGTGGCGCGCCCCCTTGCCGGTCGCGGCGAGCAGCACCGTGTCGCTGGTCGAGGTGTCGCCGTCGACCGAGATGCTGTTGAACGAGAGGTCAACCGCCCGCCTGAGCGCGGCGCGCAGCACCTTCGCCGAGATTTTCGCGTCGGTAAAGAGGAACGAGAGCATCGTTCCCATGTCGGGCGCGATCATGGTGCAGCCCTTGGCGATGCCGGCGAGGGTCACCCGGGTCCCGCCGATCAAGGCGGTCCGCCGGGCGGCCTTGGGAAAGCTGTCGGTGGTCATGATCGCGCGCGCCGCGTCATGCCAGGCGCCCGCCTTCAGCTTGCGCTTGGCCCGCGGCAGCTTGGCCGCGACGAAGTCGGGCGCGCGCTTGACCCCGATGCGCCCGGTCGAGGCGAGCAGCACCTGCGACCTGGGACAGCCCAAAAGCTTGGCGGCGGCCGCGGCCGTCGCCTCGACCTGCGCCGGCCCGGCGCGCCCGGTGAAGACGTTGGAGTTGCCGGAATTGGCGACGATCGCCCGGACCTTGCCCCGGGGGAGATGTTTCCGGGTCCACTCGACCGGGGCGCCGGGGAAGCCGGACCGGGTCAGGGTGCCGGCGACGGTGCTGCCGGGCGCGAGCTCGGCCATGAACAGGTCGTGGCTGCCGTCGGGCTTGAGCCCCGCGGCGAGGCCCGCGACCCTGACGCCGGCGATCCGCGGCATATGCGGAAAGCCCTTGGGCGCCAGGGGTGAACGCTTCGCCATCGCCGCCTCAGGTGCGGTAGTCGGCATTGATGGTGATATAGCCGTGGGTCAGGTCGCAGGTCCAAATTCGCGCCTTGCCTCTGCCTACCCCGACGTCGACGGCGATATCGACCTGGCGTCCCGCCATGTGGCGCGCGATCCGCTTCTCGCTGTAGCGCCGGCGCTGCCCGGCTCTCGTGATCTGGACCCCGCCCATGGCGATCGAGAGCTTGTCGCGGTCGGCCTTCTCGCCGGCCTTGCCGACCGCCATGACGATCCGGCCCCAGTTGGGATCGCCGCCGGCGATGGCGGTCTTGACCAGGGGCGAGTTGGCGATCGAAAGGCCGATGCGCCGCGCCGCCGTGGCCGAGGCGGCTCCCGAGATATCGATGGTGACCAGCTTCTCCGCACCCTCGCCGTCGCGCACCACTTGAGTTGCGAGGTCGACCATCAGCTCGTCGAGCGCCGCCTTGAACTTGGCGAGATGCCGGTCGCCCGCCGCCGCGATCGGTTTGTGCCTGGCCCCCTTGCCGGTCGCGAACAGCAGTGCGGTGTCGCTGGTCGAGGTGTCGCCGTCGACGGTGATGCAGTTGAAGGAGCGCTCGACGGTGGCGGCCAACAGGGTCTGCAGCACCGATGCCGGAATCTTCGCGTCGGTGAAGACGAAAGTTAGGTTCGTCGCCATGTCGGGCGCGATCATGCCCGAGCCCTTGGTGATGCCGGCGAGGGTGACTTGCTCGCCGCCGATCCGCGCCGTGCGGAACGCCGCCTTCGCGAAAGTGTCGGTCGTCATGATCGCCCGCGCCGCGTCATGCCAAGCGCGCTGGGCTAGCTTCTTCGCCACCTTCGGCAGGTTGCGCGCGACGTGGTTCGGCGGCACCGGCACGCCGATCACCCCGGTCGAGGCGATGTAGATCTCGTTCTTCGGGCAGCCGAGCAGCTTGGCGGCGGCGCGTGCGGTCGCGTCGACCGTCTTGTCGCCGGCGTTGCCGGTGAAGGCGTTGGCGTTCCCCGAATCGACGACCACGCCGCGCGCCTTTCCTTTGGGCAGGACCTTGCGGCACCACACCACCGGCGCCGACGCGCAGGCCGAGCGCGTGAAGGCGCCGGCGACCGTCGTGCCGGGCGCGAGTTCGGCGAGCAACAGGTCGCGCCGCCGGCTTTCCTTCAGCCCGGCCGCGATGCCGGCGATGCGCACGCCGGGGACCGCCGGGAGTTTGGGAAACCGTTCCGGCGCCAGGGGAGACCGCTTCAGCATGGGATTACTGCTTCTTGGGTGCGGCGGGCTGCGCCGGCGCGGCGCTGGGTCCGGGGACCGGCTGGCCGTCGAGGGTGAATCGCTTGATCTTGGCGGCGGCGCGCGCCTGCTTGACCGCGGCGGCGGTCACTTGCTGGCTGATGTCCTGGGCGATCTGGTTGCGCACCCGCTCGTAGGGCGGCGGCTGTCCGGTCCGATGGTCCTCGACCTTGATCACGTGCCAGCCGAACTCGGTCTTGACCGGGTTCGGGGTCACCTCGCCGGGCTTCAACGCGAAGGCGGCGTCGGCGAACGGCTTGACCATGTCGCTCTGGCGGAAGAACCCGAGATCCCCGCCCTGCGCCGCCGAGGGTCCGGTCGAGCGCTGCTTGGCGACCTCGGCGAAGTCGTTGCCCGCGGTGATCAGGCCGATCACCTCGCGCGCCTCGCCCTCGGTTTTGAGCAGGATATGCCGCGCCTTGACCTCGTCCTGGG
>JASLSL010000012.1 GCA_030743445.1 Alphaproteobacteria bacterium | reverse complement strand
ACCTTCCAAATAAAATTGAACCACATTGCCAATTTTAGCAACACGCTGCGTACGACACTCAGGGACCCCAGGTGCGGATGAAAATCCTATTCGCTGGAAAGCCTGTGGGACGAATTAAGGGGACACCTTACGCGGAAGAGTAAGGTGTCCCCTTAATTCTCCCTCATTTCCCTGCCAAGGCCCCTCACCCCCCCACCGCTTCGCGGCGGGGCCCTCCCTCTCCCGCAAGCGGGAGAGGGTACGGCGGCGCCGCCGTCTTTGACATAGCCCATTGTTTGCGGCGGTCGCTTGGTGGCATGCTTCTGCCGACGCACCTTTAAAGCGGAAAGGAGCGGTGCCATGGCAATCGCGATAACCCTCAAGGAGTATCTCGCGGACCGCGGCGTCGACTACGACGTCGTCACGCACGCGCCGACTGGATCGTCCTCGCAAACCGCCCAGGTCAGCCACATCCCCGGCGACCGCATCGCCAAGGCGGTGATCCTGAAGGACGACGACGGCTACGTGATGGCGGTGCTGCCTTCGACGCACCACATCGACCTCGGCGCGGTCTGCCACCTGATGGAGCGGTCGCTGGCGCTGGCGACGGAGGAGGACGTCGTCCGGCTGTTCGCGGACTGCGACATGGGCGCCGTCCCGGCGCTCGGATCGGCCTACGGCATGAGTGTGATCATGGACGACAGCCTCGCCGCCCCGCCCGAAATCTATTTCGAGGGCGGCGACCACGCCAGCCTGGTCCACGTCTCGGGCATGCAGTTCCAGGACCTGATGGCGGACTCCCGGCGCGGCCAGTTCAGCGACCACGACTGAGCCGCGGCGGTCAGAGCAGGCGCTCGGCCTCTTCGAGATCCTCGGGGCGGTTGGTGTTGAAGAAGGGATCGAGCGGTTCGGCGCTGAACTCGACTTGCGTTAGTTTGTAACGCGCGGTCCAGATGTCGATCTTGCGCATTCCGTCGGCGACCATCGCGCGCTCGAGATCGTCGGCGAGCCCGACCGGCCAGAGCCCGACCACCGGATTGGCGCGGCCGGCCGACGCGGCGCAGGCCATTTCGGCGCCCTCGGCTTCGAGTGCCGCCGCCATGCGGGCGACCAGGTCCCGGGGCATGAAGGGAGCGTCGGTCGGGAAGCTCGCGAGCCAACGGCACGCCGGCGCGCTGGCCGCCGCCCAACGCAGGCCCGAAAGGATGCCGGCGAGCGGTCCGGCCGAGCCCCCGCCATCGTCGAGAATCGCGTCGGCGACGACCGGCAGCCCGAAATCCCGGAACCGCGCCGGATCGCCGTTGGCGCTGAGCACCAGGGTGGAGACCTGGGGTTCGGCGCGCCGGATCACATGGGTCAGGATCGGCTCGCCGCCGAGCGGCCGGAGGCACTTGTCGCCGCCGCCCATGCGCCGCGACTGGCCGCCGGCGAGCAGAACCCCGGCGACGTCAATGGTCATCGGCCATCCCTTCGCGCCACTCCACGACCCGGTTGCGGCCGCTATCCTTGGCGGCGTAGAGCGCCCGGTCGGCGCGCGCGATCGTCTCGGTGACCGTCACATCGTCCTCGATCATGGCGAGGCCCATCGAGGCGGTGACCGCGACCTCGCCGCCGTCGGCAAGCTTCGCCGGGGTTGCCTCGAGCATGCCGCGCAGGCGCTCCGCCACGATCCGGGCCGAGCGCAAATCGGTGTCCGGCAGGACGATGATGAATTCCTCGCCGCCATAGCGGTAGATCCCGTCATAGGGCCGCATGCGCGCGAGGAACGATCCGGCGACGTGGAGCAGCACCCGGTCGCCTGCCTGGTGGCCGTGCTCGTCGTTGACCTCTTTGAAGCGGTCGATGTCGGCGATCGCGATGCAGCAGGGCGAGTCGGTGCGCGAAGCGCGGACCTGCTCGCGCTCGAGCTCGGCCATCATCACCCGACGGTTCTGCACCCCGGTCAGGGGGTCGAGTTCGACCGCCGCCTTGCGGAACGCCTCGAGGATGCGCCGGGCTGCGGCCTTGAACCGGTCGACCCGGCCGACCAGCTCGTCGTAATCCTCGACCGCCATGGTCGCGTTGTCCGAAATTCCGGGGCCACCCAGCGCCAGCAGGCGGGCGAAGTCGTGCATCTCGTGGTGGGTCTTGCCCAATTCCTGGAACGCCGGCTGGTCGACCAGCCCGCGCCCCTTGTTGATATCGAGCCAGACCCCGAGGCGGCAAATGTATTGCGCGTTCTCGGAGACCACGTCGCCGGGCGGCTCGCCGCCGACGACCATCGCCCGGTGCCAGCGCTGGAGCCACTGGTCGTGCTCCTCGATCGCGTCGTCGATGACATCGAGGATCGCGCTGGCCTCGTTGCCGGACGCGTGGTCTTCGTCAGCCATTGGCGAGTCCTTCAGGCGACTTCCTCGCCGACGCTCGCCTTGCGTTGGAGATCCTTGGACTCCTCGGCGATGCCCTCCGGATCGGCGTCGTATTGAATGCGGTCCTGACCCGCCAGCGCGACGAAACGCTTGCCGCGGGCCCGTCCGATCAGCGTCAGGTTGGCCTGGCGCGCGAGATCGACGCCCCAGGCCGTGAAGCCGGACCGCGAGATCAGGATCGCAATGCCCATCTGCACCGTCTTGATCACCATCTCCGAGGTCAGCCGCCCGGTGGTGTAGAAGATCTTGTTCTCGGGCCCGATACGGTTGAGCGCCATGTACCCCGCCACCTTGTCGATCGCGTTGTGGCGGCCGACGTCCTCCATGTAAAGCAGCGGACGGTCCCCCTCGCACAGCACGCAGCCGTGGATCGCCCCGGCCTCGAGATAGAGGCTCGGCGTGGTGTTGATCTTCTTGGTCAGCGCATAGAGCCAAGAGGTCTTGATGATCGCGTCCGCAGGCAGCGCCGTGTCCTCGAACTTCTCTATCAGGTCGCCGAACACGGTGCCCTGGGCGCAGCCCGAGGTCAGGGTCTTCTGCTTCAGCTTGTCCTCGAAGTCGGTCTCGTGCGCGGTGCGGACGACCACGGTCTCGATGTCCTCGTCGTACTCGATGCCGACGATGTCGTCGTCGGGATGCAGCATGTTCTGGTTGATCAGGTAGCCGACCGCGAGGAAGTCCGGATAATCGCCGACCGTCATCATGGTGACGATCTCCTGGCCGTTTAGGAACAGCGTCAGCGGTCGCTCGACGACGACCGACGTCTCGATCGGATTGCCGTCGTGATCGACCCCCGCTACGCGCTCGGTGAGGCGCGGATTCTTCGGATTCGGCTGGACGATATAGTCGGACATGGAGAATATATGCCCCGAGCGGCCATGCGCGGCAAGAATTGGCGCCGGAAGAGCCGCCCCGGGAGGAGGGCCAAAGCGTTGAAAAGACTTATTCTCTGCGCCTTCGCGGCGATCCTGCTCGCGGCCCCTTCGTTTGCCGCCGAGCGCTTCATTACCATCGCTTCGACCACCTCGACGGACAATTCGGGGCTGTTCGCGCATCTCCTGCCGATCTTCACCGCCCGGACCGGAATCGAGGTCCGCGTGGTCGCCCGCGGCACCGGCCAGGCGATCCGGCTCGCCCGCGACGGCGACGCGGACGTGCTGCTGGTCCACCACCGGCCATCGGAAGAGAAATTCGTCGCCGAGGGATACGGGGTCGAGCGCCGCGACGTGATGTACAACGACTTCGTCATCGTCGGACCGGCCATGGACCCGGCCGGCGTCAAGGGCATGACGGACGTGGTGGCGGCGCTCGAGCGCATCGAGGAAGCCGGCGTCACGTTCGTCTCGCGCGGCGACGACAGCGGCACCCACAAGGCCGAGCGGCAGCTCTGGTCGCTTGCCGGCATCGACCCCTCGGGCGCGTCCGGCCGCTGGTACCGCGAGGCGGGCTCCGGCATGGGCGCTACGCTCAACGTCGCCGCCGGGATGAACGCCTATACGCTGTCCGACCGGGCAACCTGGATCGCGTTCCGCAACAAGGGCGAGCTCGCCATCGCGGTCGAGGGCGACACGCGCCTCTATAACGAGTACGGCGTCATCCAGGTCAACCCGAAGCGCTTCCCCCACGTCAAGGCGGCGGAGGCCAAGGCGTTCGTCGACTGGCTAACGTCGCCCAAGGGGCAGCAGGCGATCGACGACTTCCGGATCGACGGCCAACAGGTGTTCTTCCCGGCCAAGCGGCCGGCGTCTTAAGCCAAAGGTATAGTGGTGGTGGCCTAGCGCAGCTTTTTCGCGGCGGCTTCGGGATCCTTCAAATTACCCGCGACAATGGACTGGGTCTTGATCAGGCGGTTGATGCAGTTCCGGTTATCGTTGTTGCACGCGGCCCATTTCTTGATCCGGCCGTATTCGGCACGGTCGGCGATCTTCTTGCGCGAGCGCGAGGTGAACTTCTTGAAATTGCAGTACCAGCCCTTGCGATCGAAGGTCCGGTTGACCTTGATGATTTCGAAGCACGCGAGGGTGTGGACGTCGCGGCTGCACCGGTTCTCGACATAAAGGGCATAGAGCCGTTTGCCGCGCCGGATGCGCTCATGCTCCTGCATCGCGATGCAATGGGTCGCGTCGTACTTCTTCTTGTTGCGGAATTCCATTTCGTCTTCGGCCGCCCTGGCGGCGACATCGAAATTTCCCCCGGCGGCGACCAACGAGACCAGGGCGCCCCCGGCGACGACCAGGGCCAATGCAGGGGCAAGTACCTTCCCACCTAACGGCATCCCAATACCTCCCTCGAACCAGCGTCGAGTGTTGAGGCCTTCCCCTCCACATGTATTGAATGCATAAATACTAGTCCGTTAACCAAATTACATCAAAGTTTTAATGCATTCCTCTAATATGCAAAGTAATTCAACGACGCAACGCGTGACTGTGTCGGCCATCACACCCAGTTGATATGCCGCAATTTAACCCAAGCTCGCGTGTGGTAATAGGACAATTATTCACGGGAATTTCCATCACCGGCGCACTATGTTAATCGTCGGGGACACAGGGAGAGGTTTGTGGAAGCAGAATCGCAGCATTCCCGCGCCGCCAGTGGGGTGGACGCACCGCGCCGGATAATCGATCCGTTCGACCGCGAGATCACCTATCTCAGGGTCTCGGTCACCGACCGGTGCGACTTCCGTTGCGTCTACTGCATGTCCGAGGACATGACCTTCCTGCCGAAGGCCGATCTGCTGACGCTCGAGGAACTTGACCGGATGTGCAGCGCCTTCGTCGCCAAGGGCGTTCGCAAGCTGCGTTTCACCGGCGGCGAGCCGCTGGTCCGGCGCAACATCATGTGGCTATTCCGCCAACTCGGCCGCCACATCGAGAGCGGCGCGCTCGACGATCTGACCCTAACGACCAACGGCAGCCAGTTGGGCAAGTACGCGGACGAGCTCGCCGCGTGCGGCGTCCGCCGGGTCAACGTGTCGCTCGACACGCTGGATGCGAAGAAATTCACCCGGATCACCCGCTGGGGCCGGTTCGACCAGGTGATGGACGGTATCCGCGCGGCGCGGGCCGCAGGCCTCGCGGTCAAGATCAACTGCGTCGCGCTCAAGGGCGTCAACGACGAGGAAATCCACGACCTGGTGCGCTGGTGCGGCGACGAGGGCCACGACCTGACCTTCATCGAGGTCATGCCGATGGGCGAGATCGGCGGCGAGATGCGGCTCGACCAGTACTGGCCCTTGTCGATGGTGCGGGCCGAGTTGCAGCGCCGCTGGACGCTGACCGACATCGATTACCGGACCGGCGGGCCGGCGCGCTATGTCGAATGCGCCGAGACCGGCGGCAAGATCGGCTTCATCACCCCGTTGACCCATAATTTCTGCGAGTCGTGCAACCGGGTGCGGCTGACCTGCACGGGCACGCTCTACATGTGCCTCGGCCAGGAAGACGCCGCCGACCTGCGCGCGCCGCTGCGCACCAGCGAGGACAACGGCCTGTTGAACGAGGCGATCGACGAAGCGATCGGCCGCAAGCCGGAGGGTCACGACTTCATCATCGACCGCCGCCACGACAAGCCCGGCGTCGGGCGCCATATGAGCGTCACCGGCGGCTGACCCGGCAGGTCCCCAATTCCCTCAATTGATCTTGTCGGGGACGAAGTCTTCTTCGTCGTCCGCTTCGGGCGGCTCGCCCTGGGTCGGGGCGGCCTGATGATGGACCATGCGCCAGCGCCCGCGCTCGCGGACGAACAGATTCGTCGCCAGCAGATATCCACCGCCGATTTCCTCGTAGCAGATGACGCTGGCGAGCTCGCCGTAAAATGTCACCCGCGGCGTATGGCAAAGAATCTCGGGCGTCCCCGCGCCGCGTAGAATAGCGTGCCAACTCTGCATCACCTCCTCGCGGCCATGGATCGCATCCCACCCGGGATGGATGCACGATACCTCGGCGTCCTCGGCCCACACCGCCGCCATCTCCTTGAGGTCGCGCCTGGCGAAGGCGAAGTAGAACGCTTCGTTGGCGAAAAGGACGGCGTCGGTCTCGGACACGCTGGCTTCCTCCCCCGTCGCGCGATCACTCGATCACGATCTGGTGAGCGAATTTCTTGCCGTCGCTGATCGTGAGCTGGCGGAAGCCGAGCATCTTGCAAAGATCCAGAAAGGTCAGATTGTCCTGTTGGGCGTACTCCTGGAAGATCGGCGTCACCCGCGCGTTCGCGGTCAGTTGCGCCAGCAGCGCGCGGGCGCGGTAGAGCGTGTTGTAGGAGTTGTCGAACAACGCGATGATGATCAGCTTCTCGCCGTGGGTGCCCTTGGCGAACATGGTGAACTGCGGCGGATAGGGATTCTGCGCGATCATCCCGTTGGTAAGGTTGGTGACGAAGCCGATCCGGGCGTTCCGGCTCGCCTCCGGCAGAGTTTGGATGCGCGCCTGGTAGGTCTCGCGGCTCTGCGGTTTGGGGTAGTAAATACCGGCGTGGCGGTCGTTCTGGCCGGCCGCGGGCAGCGCCATCAAAAGGGCCGCGAGGACCGCGAAGATTCTGAACACTACCACTACACCGCCCCTCCCGGAGTCGCGCCGATACACCGTCGCTGGCGCCGTGGCGGCGCTCGGCTATACTGTGCCGGCTTTCGCCGCCTATTGTCGCGGGGTTTTTGCGTGAAGGACAAGAAAATTGCGTTCGTCGCCGGCGATGCCGCCGAGGCTCAAGAGGCCCTCGACGAGCTGTCGCAGCGCTACGATGCGGTGGAGGCGGCCGAGGCCGACGTCATCGTCGCCCTCGGTGGCGACGGGTTCATGCTGACCAACCTGCACAACTTCAAGGACCAGGGCGTGCCGATCTTCGGCATGAACCGGGGCACGATCGGCTTTCTGATGAACGAATACGGGCCGGACGACCTGCCCGACCGGCTCGCCCGGGCCGAACCGGTCGAGATGCATCCCCTGAAGATGACCGCAACGACGGTTAAGGGCGAGGTCGAAGAGGCGCCGGCGATAAACGATGTGTCGTTGCTGCGCCAGACCCAACAGACGGCGAAGATCAAAATTTCGGTCGACGGCGTGGTGCGGCTCGAGGAGCTGATCTGCGACGGCGTGCTGGTGTCGACGCCGGCCGGCAGTACTGCCTACAACCTCTCGGCCCATGGGCCGATCGTGCCGATCGGCTCGGAGGTACTGTGCCTGACGCCGATTAGCGCCTTCCGGCCGCGGCGCTGGCGCGGCGCGATCCTGCCGCATGCGGCGACCGTGCTGTTCGAGGTGCTGGAGTCCGACAAGCGCCCGGTCAGCGCCTGCGCCGACGATTTCGAGGTGCGCGACGTCGCCACGGTCGAGGTCTCGGAAGATCAATCGATCACCGTGACCATGCTGTTCGACCCGGAGCACGACCTCGAGGAGCGCATCCTCAAGGAACAGTTCGACAATTGACCCTTGGCATAGCGCGGGCTCTACCCAACGCTCCGGCGTTACGCTAGGGTTCATTCGACAAAGCCGTATATAACCGGCCGCGAACGGCTGGAGCGGCCTGTCTGCAGGGGGAGCCAACCATGACCGACAGTCTTTTCGATAAGCTCGGCGGCGAGCCGGCGGTCGACGTCGCGGTCGATATTTTTTACCGCAAGGTCCTGAGCGACGAGTCGATCAGCCACTTCTTCGACGATACCGACATGGACGAGCAGCGCGCCAAGCAGAAGTCGTTCCTCACCATGGTGTTCGGCGGTCCGCACGAATACACCGGCAAGGACATGCGCGAGGCGCACGCGCCGCTGGTCGAGAAGGGCCTCGACGACAGCCACTTCGACGCGGTGGCGGGCCACCTGCAGGCGACTCTCGACGAGCTCGGCGTGCCGGAGGATATCGCCGGTGAAGTCATGACCATCGCCGCCAGTACCCGCGACGACGTGCTCAACCGTTAGAACCGCCCGTGGCGACGCTTCGCTTCGACGGCGGGGAGATACCCTGCACCGGAGACACCACGGTCCTCGATGCGCTGCTGGAGGCCGAGCAACCGGTCGCCTTTTCCTGCAAGACCGGCATGTGCCTGACCTGCTTGCTGCAGGCAACGGAAGGCAGCGTTCCCGAGAAATCGCAGAAAGGCGTCAAGGACACGCTGACGGCGCAGGGCTATTTCCTGCCCTGCGTCTGCATCCCCGAGGAGGATTTGGAACTCGCGTCGCCGAACGACGCCGACCTGTTCAGCCGGGCGGTGGTCACCGGCAAGGAGATGTTGTCGCCCAATATCTGCCGCATCGTCATGGAGCCGGCGACCCCGCTTTATTACCGGGCGGGACAGTTCCTCAACTTGCGCCGCGACGATGGCCTGATGCGCAGCTATTCGTTGGCGAGCGTGCCGCACCTCGACCGCCAGCTCGAATTCCACATCAAGCGTCTGCCGCGCGGCAAGATGAGCAACTGGATATGCGACGAGTTGGCGACCGGGGACTCGCTCGACATCCAGGGACCGAATGGCCCGTGCTTCTACCTGCCGGACCGGAAGCAGGGGAACATGCTTTTGATCGGCAACGGGTCGGGCCTGGCGCCGCTGATCGGGATCGCGCGAGACGCGCTCCACACCGGACATGCCGGTGACATCCACCTCTACCACGGCAGCCGCCACGTCACCGGCACCTACCTGCACGGCGAGCTATTGGAGCTGGAATCCGAGTTCGTGAACTTCCATTACGCGCCGTGCCTGTCGCGCGACGAGCCGCCGGCGGGCTATCGCGCCGGCCGCGCCGAGGTCACGGCGATCGCCGACTTTCCCGATCTCAAGGATTGGCGGGTCTATCTCTGCGGCTACCCGCCGATGGTCAAATCGGCGCGGCAGAAGAGCTATCTCGCCGGCGCCGCCATGGGCGACATCTACGCCGACCCGTTCGATCTGCGGGATTTGCGGACCGAGCCGCGCAAGGAAGAATGACCGGGGATTATTCCGCCGCCTTGGCGGCGGCGACTTGGCTCAGCGCGTAGTCGCCGATGTGGTCGATCAATTTCGTCAAATTGGCCTGCAGCTCGGCGAAGCCCGCGGTCTTCTCGAAGCCTTGCTCGTCCATATAGAGCGCGCGGTTGATCTCGATCTGCAGGGCATGGCGCCCGGCCAAGGGATCGGAATAGGCGCGGACGATCTCGACGCCCTTGTAGGGGTCGTTGACCTTGACCTGGTAGCCGAGTTTCTTGAACGTATCGCGCACCAATGCCAGGAACTCGGCCGAGCAGGTCGAGCCGTCGCGGTCGCCGAGAACGATTTCGGCGCGCCGGACGCCGGTCGCGCCCTCGGGTGAGTTCGGCGGGCTGATCGCCGGCATCGAGTGGCAGTTGATGTGCCACGTCTGGCCGAAGCGATGATGGACGTCGTCGAGGACGCGCTTCAAGGCCGCGTGATAGGGCTTCCAGTACAAGTCGATCCTACGCCGCACCTCCTCGACCGAGAGCTTGCGGTCGTACATTGCCTCGTCCGGCGGGCAGAGCCGCCAGATCAGACCGTGGCCGAGACGCGCCTTCTCGCCGGGCGCGATCTCGTCGGGCCAAGGCTCGGCCAGAACCTCCGGGTCGAGGTCCAGCAGCGACCGGTTCGGATCGATATAGCTGCGCGGGAACAGCGCCGAGACAAGCGGCGCGCCCCTCGCCGGTGCCGCCGAAAACAGTTCGTCGACATAGGCATCCTCGGCCCGGCGCACCAGCTCGCTCGGCGCGATGAAGCCGAAGTCGGGCGGGTAGTTGGTTCCGCTGTGCGGCGAATCGAAGATCACCGGCAGGGAAGGCTCCCTCGAACCCTCGACCTTGTAGACCCCCGGCACCAGATCGCTCATTTCGTAATGTCCCGTTCTTCCCTCGCGACAACGCGCCGTCGCGATCCGACGGCGCGCTTGTCCCAAGCCATCCGAAATACATGATAACCGGTGATCCGACAAGGGTCCCTGATCGCCGGAACGTCACCCCAGCCCCAGCGCCTGGCCGATCTTCTCGACCGCCTTGAGGCCGCTGCCGGTCAGCACCGCGACCACGATCTCGCCTTGTCTTACAGCGTCCTCGGCGATGAGGCGGGTCAGCGCCGCGCCGGCGACCGCGCTGGTCGGCTCGACGAAGAAACCCTTCCCGATAAGCTGGCGGAGAGATGTGACGATATCCTCCTCGGTGACCGCGACGGTGGCGCCACCGGTTGCGGTCAATGCCGCCATGACTTCCGCGAGCCGGATCGGTCGCGCCAAGGCGATCCCGTCGGCCAGCGTCGGCTTGGCGGCGATTTCGACCGCCTCGCCACCGGCCTCGCCCCTCGCCTGCCAAACGGCGTGGTAGGGCGCGCAATTCGCCGCCTGCACCGCGTAGATGCGCGGCAGCCGCTCGATCTCGCCCGCCGCCTGCAACTCCTCGAAGCCGATGTGGAGTCCCATGATGTTGCTGCCCTGGCCCAAGGGCGCCACGACCGCGTCCGGCGCCCGGAACCCGATCTGCTCCCAGAGCTCGAAGGCCAACGTCTTGGTCCCTTCGAGGAAGTGCGGCTGGCGGTTGTGGCTGGCGTAGAACATCCGTTCGGCCTCGGCCTCGGCGGCGGCGGCGACGTCGTCGCGGCTGCCCTCGATGGCGACGACCTCGGCGCCGAAGGCGGCGATCTGCACCTTCTTCGGCGCCGGGGCGCTGGCCGGCACCAGGACCCGGCAACGCATGCCGAGTGCCGCCGCGTAGGTCGCGACCGAGGCGCCGGCGTTGCCGGAGGAATCCTCTAGCACCGCCTCGACCCCCGCTTGATGCAGGTAGTTCAGCATCACCGCCGTGCCACGATCCTTGAACGAGCCCGACGGCATCAGGTGCTCGCATTTGAACCACACCGGGCGCTCGCCCCAGGTGGTGTGGACCAACGGCGTCCAGCCCTCGCCGAGGGTGGCGATCGGCGGTGCGGCGAGGCGCAACGCCTTGGCATAGCGCCAGAGCGACAGCTCGCCCCGGTCGATGTCGCGGGGCCCGAGCCCCCCGCCGGCCGAGAGGTTGACGTAGCCGCCGTCGTCAGGCGCCCGCCACAACGGCTCGTCCGTCGGCCACTCGGCCCCGGTCCGCGGGTTAAGGTATTTTGCCTCGCCGGAGGTCATGCTTTCTTTTCCCGTTGCACCCATATTGTATAACTGACCGCCGCCGATCGCCGCAAAGGCGACATTGAATATACAGGGAGACATCGGTGCCAGAACCCGAGCGAACAACGCGCCATATGATCGACCGGCTGATCACCTTCGACACCACGAGCCGCAATTCCAACATGGAGCTGATCGACTTCGTCCAAGGATATCTCGGCGATCTCGGGGTCGAATCGTCGCTGGTTCATGACGAGACCGGCGAGAAGGCCAACCTCTACGCCACCCTCGGGCCCCGGGACAAGGGTGGGATCATGCTGTCGGGCCACACCGACGTGGTGCCGGTCGACGGCCAGGACTGGCAGACCGACCCGTTCGAGATCGCCGAGGGCGACGGCAAGCTCTACGGCCGCGGCACCTGCGACATGAAGAGCTTCATCGCCATTGCGCTGGCCTGGGCGCCGAAGTTCCTGGCGCGCGGCCTCGAGACGCCGATCCACTACGCCCTCTCCTACGACGAAGAGATCGGCTGCATCGGCGCCCGCGGGCTGGTCGATTTGATCAACGGGCTCCAAGTCCGCCCGCAGATGTGCATCGTCGGCGAGCCGACCGACATGCAGGTGGCGATCGGCCACAAGGGCAAGAAGAGTTATCTCGCGCGGGTGCGCGGGCTCGAGGCTCACTCCAGCCTGGCGCCCGACGGGGTCAACGCGGTCGAGTACGCGGCCGAGGCGATCGCCACCCTCAAGGGCATGGCGCGGCGCCTGCAGGCCGAGGGCGCGCGCGACGAGCTCTACGACATCGAGCACACCACGGTGCACACCGGCACGATCCACGGCGGCACCGCCCTCAACATCGTGCCCAAGGACTGCGAGTTCCGCTTCGAGTTCCGCCACATCGCCGAGGACGATCCGGCGGACCTCTATCGCGAGATCGAGACCTATATCCGCGACGAGCTGGAGCCGGCGATGAAGGCGATCGACCCGGAAACCGGCTTTACCATCGAGGAGCTAACCGACATCCCGGGGCTCGATATCGACCCGGGCGAGGAGGTCGTGACCTTCGCCAAGACGCTGGCCGGCCGCAACGACCACGCCAAGGTCGCCTTCGGCACCGAAGCCGGCCTGTTCCACCAGCGCGCCGAAGTCCCGACCGTGGTCTGCGGTCCCGGCAGCGTCGCGCAGGCGCACAAGCCGAACGAGTTCGTCTCGCTCGACCAGATCGCCAAGTGCGAGGCCTTCATGGACCGCCTGATGGAGCACGTGTGTGGGACGGGGTAGCGGGGTTCGCCCGCTCTCCCCAACCTGGGCGCGCTCGCGTCTTGGCCTCTCCCGGGCCGGCGGATAAGCTAGCCGCCGAATCAAGCGCAGGGGGGTTGGGGTGAGCGACGACATCTATCCGGTGGAGCTGACGCCGCCGGACATATCCGCATACCAGGTCGGCAACACCGGCATCGACTACGCCACCACCTTCGAGAGCGGCGTCGCGGGGCCGCACGTCATGGTCAACGCGGTGACCCACGGCAACGAGCTGTGCGGCGCCACCACGCTGGACTACCTGTTCCACCACGATCTGCGCCCGACCCGGGGCAAGCTCACCTTGTCGTTCGCCAACTACATGGCGTTCTTGCGTTTCGATGCGGCCTACCCGGCGACCTCGCGCTTCGTCGACGAGGATTTCAACCGGCTGTGGTCGGCGGACGTGCTGGACGGCGACCGGGACAGCGTCGAGTTGGTCCGCGCGCGCGAGATGCGGCCGCTGATCGACCAGGCGGACTACTTGCTCGACATCCATTCGATGCAGACCAGCATCGCGCCGCTGATGCTGGCGGGACCGCTGGAGAAGGGTCGCGCGTTCGCCCGCGCGATCGGCTATCCGGAACACGTGGTCCTGGACGAAGGCCACGCGGCGGGCCGGCGGATGCGCGACTACGCGGCGTTCGGCGACCCGGCGAGCGAGAAGAACGCGCTGCTGATCGAGGCCGGGCAGCACTGGGAGGAATCGACCGCCGACGTGGCGCTGGAGACGACGCTGCGCTTCCTCGACCATCTCGGCGTGATCGATCCCGAATTCGTCGCCGAGAACACCGCCGACGAGCCCGGCCCGCAAAAGTTCATCGAGGTCACCGCGGCAGTGACGATCCGGCACGACGTGTTCACCTTCGCCGAGGCTTATGTCGGGCTCGAGGTGATTCCAAAGGCGGGGACGGTGCTCGGCCACGACGGCGACGAGCCGGTCACCACCCCCTACGACGACTGCGTCCTGATCATGCCGTCGCGCCGGCTGCTGCCGGGCCAGACCGCGGTTCGCCTCGGCCGGTTCGTCGAATAGTAAAGTCCACAATACTTATTTGTCATTCCGGGGCGCGCAACGCGCGAACCCGGAATTCGTGGCTCGGAGAGCGGGAAGGCATCGTCACTCATACGAGCTATATTGGCGACTATGGCGGGCCGCAATCTTTCAGATGACGGGATACCGGATAATGCTAACGCGGGTCGGTCGGCGCGTCGGAACAGATTTGGTTTGCCACGAATTCCCGTGCGGCACCCGTATCGCAGCGGCCGGCCTCTCGCTGGTTCTGAAAATCGACGATTAATTCGGCCGGCAGCGTCACCCGCAGATCGTCTTTCCCGGTGCCGGCACCTTCGTCTACGGTGCCGTATCGAGCCAGAAGCACGACGGCGAAATAACCCAGCCCGCACATTCCCAGCACGACGTAATAGGCGGTGACGTTGGGCGCCATCCACAACGCCAACGGCGTGAAAACCATAATCAAGCCGAAAACGGTCAGACCTATTTCAACGAAGATACCGGAACAGCGCTTTGCCGAGGTCGAGACCATAGAAGCACTCCTTAGGATCGGAGTATTCAGAGTACGGATCGACGGATCAAGTTCTTAATGGCGTCCTTGTCCAGGTCGAGCAGGCTAGAGAACACCGCCGCCACTGGTATTTAGCGTGATCCAGCGTCAAACTGGCATAGCGTGAAAAAAATTTCAGTGTTCCAGCGGGTGCGCGACTGACAAAATTTGTTGTTAAACGCTAACAAAATTTCTTCGCAAATCGGGCTCAATCCCTTACGTACTGCGACGTTGAGCAAAACACCTTCCGCAACCCGGAATCCATGCCGGAGAGTCCCTAACAGCAACGATCTGCCGTTAAGCTACGCTCAGGCGTGGATTCCCGCTTGTCCCGGGAATGACGATAAGGGTTACCGCCTCGCCCCTAACTCAGTCGATCGAGCGCAGCGTGACCCCGCCGTCGACTACCAGCTCGGCGCCGGTGACGTATTTGGCCTCGTCGGAGGCGAGATAGAGCGCGGCATAGGCGACGTCCCAAGCGTCGCCCATATGGCCCATCGGGCACTGGGCGTCGCGGATTCGGACCAGCTCCTCGACATCGCCGTCGGCGTAGAAGTCGGCGAGGCCCTTCTCGACCATCGGCGTCTTCATCAGCCCGGGCAGGATGGCGTTGCAGCGGATGCCGTGCGGCGCGTATTGGATCGCCACCATCTTGGTCAGTTGGATCACCGCCGCCTTGGTCGTCGAGTAGGAGAGATATGGCACCCCGAGCCACGAGATGCCCGAGATCGAGGCGACGTTGACGATCGCCCCCCTTCCCGCCTTCTCCATCACCGGGATCGCGTGCTTCGAGGTCAGGAACATGCTCTTGACGTTGACCGCGTAGACCCGGTCCCAATCCTCCTCCGTGTGCTCGACCGGCCCGCCCATGCCAAGGATGCCGACATTGTTGTGCAAAATATCGAGCCCGCCGAATTCGCCGGTACAGGCCTCGACCATCGCCAAGACCTGGTCCGACTTCGAGACGTCGCACTCATGGGCGACCGCTTCGCCGCCCTCGCCGGTAATGATGTCGCGGGTCACCTCGGCGGCGGAAAGGTCGATATCGGCGCAAAGGACCTTCGCCCCCTCGCGCGCGAACAGCGTCGCCGCCGCCTTGCCGTTGCCCCAGCCGGGCCCGATCGAGCCCGCCCCGGTGACGATCGCCACCTTGTCCTTCAGCCGGTCGGTCATTCGCTTCCCCCTTGCTTGGCGTCGATCTCGCGGAGCTCGACCTTCAGGACCTTGCCGTAGTTGTTCTTTGGCAGTGCGGTGACGAAACGGTAGTCCTTGGGCCGCTTGAACCGGGCGATGTGCTCGAGGCAGAGCGCGTCGAGCTCGGCCGGCGGAGGCTCCCTGCCCTCGCGCCCGACCACATAGGCGACCACGACCTCGCCCCATTCCGGGTCCGGCCGGCCGATCACCGAGACCTCGGCGACGCCGGCATGGCGCTGCAGCACCTCCTCGATTTCGCGCGGATAAATGTTGGTGCCGCCGCTGATGATCATGTCCTTGGAGCGGTCCTTAAGGGTCAGGAACCCGTCCTCGTCGAACACGCCGACATCGCCGGTATGCAGCCAACCGCCGCGCAGGGTCTCGCCCGTCGCCTCGGGGTTCCGCCAGTAGCCGAGCATCACCGCGTCACCGCGCACCACGATCTCGCCCGCCTCACCGGGGGGGAGGAAATTGTCGTCGGCGTCGACGGTCCGGACCTCGACCGCGCTCTGCTGGACGCCGACCGAGCCGAGCCTTTCCATCCAACGCGGATGGTCGCGCTCGGCGTGCATCGCCTGGTCGAGATAGGTGATGGTCATCGGGCTCTCGCCCTGGCCATAAAGCTGCGAGAGCTTGTCGCCGAAGCGATCGAGTGCGGCGATGGTGTCGGCAACGTACATCGGCCCGCCGCCGTAGAAGATCACCTTCAGGTTCGAGGTGTCGGTGTCCGCCGGATGGTCGATCAGGCGCTTGACCATGGTCGGCGCCGCGAAGAACGAGAGGTGCGGCCACGCCTCGATCAGTTGATAGATTTCCTCCGGGTAGAACCCGCCGCTCTCGGGCAGCACCTGGCAGGAACCCTGCATCACGTGCGCCAACCCATAGCAGCCCGAGCCGTGGCTCATCGGCGCGGCGTGCAGAATACTCGTCCAGGGCGCCGCCGGGTCGACGTCGGAGAAGTAGCAATAGCTCATGGTCGCGAGGTTGCGGTGCGACAGCATCGCGCCCTTGGGCCGGCCGGTCGTCCCGCTGGTATAGAAAAGCCAGGCGAGATCGTCGGGTGCCGCATCGGCGAGATCCATCGGCTCGGCCCGGAGCAGGGCCTCGTACTCGGCCTCGCCGACGACCACGATCCGCCGCAGCGTCCCGACATCGATCGAGTGGATCGTCTCGGCGAGATCGGGCGTGACGAAGCACGCGCTGGCGCCGCTGTGCTCCAAGATGTACTGGAACTCGCTGGCGTGCAGCTTGGCGTTGATCGGCACCGCCGCGAAGCCGCCGTGCCAGGCGGCGAACAGGACCTCGAAATATTCCGGGCAGTTCTTCATCACCAGGCCGACGCGCTCGCCGGGGGCGAGGCCGAGCTCCTCGCGCATCGCGCGGGCCAGCCGCGCGACGCGGTCGTGCAGCAAGCCGTAGGCCCGCACCACCGACGTGCCGAGCGCGAGCGCCGGGCGGTCGCCTCCGCTTCGTGCCGCGCGTTCCATCCAGGCGGCGAGATTCATCGTGTCATTCCCTCGATCATGACCCGGCGAGTGTGGCAAGGTGCTGCCGGACGGGCAACGGGAAATCCAACGCCCCTCGTCTGACGAGGACAGCCGGCCCTTGAGCCAATACAGCAACCCGCCGATCTTCAACCTGCCGACCAGCGTCCGCTGGATCGCCGGCGCGACCCTGTTGGCCCACGTCGCGCGCCTGTTGATGCCGAGCGACCTGGGCCACAAGCTGGTCTGGGACCTCGCCTTCGTCGGCGCGCGCTACGAGGGTCCGGCCGGATGGTCGATCGAGCCGCTGCAACTCCTGACCGGACCGATCACCTACACCCTGGTGCACGCCGACGCGATGCACCTGTTCATCAACGTCTTCATGTTGCTCGCCTTCGGCACCGTGGTCGCCCGGCGGATGAGCCGGCTGCGGTTCCTGCTGTTCTATATCGTCTGCGGGATCGCCAGCGGCTTCTTCTGGTGGTGGCTCAATCAAGGCTCGGACGTGATTTTGATCGGCGCATCCGGCGCCATCTCGGGCATGGTCGGGGCGCTCGGCTGGATCAGCCTGCACGTCCCGGCGATGGATCGGCCCGGACCGTTCCGCCAGCGCTCGACGGCGCTGACCTTCATCTTCGTCTGGCTCGGGCTGAACTTCATGCTCGCCCTGCTGCCGCCGGCCCTCTTCGGTGTCGGCGTCGCGGCGATCGCCTGGGAGGCGCACCTCGGCGGCTTCATCGCGGGCTATATCCTGATCCGGTTCCTCGACGGGCGGGGACGGCAGATCTGGCTGGTTTGATAGGCCGGCCGGCGCCATGTAAAACAGAAAGCCGTCAGGCGTTCGGAGGAGAGACCATGGACACGATGCAAGCGCTGATGTCGCGCATTTCAGTGCCGCCCAAGCTGCTCGGCGACCCGGCACCCGAGGGCGCCGACCTCGACGAGCTCCTGGCGGCGGCGATGCGGGCGCCCGACCACGGCGCGCTGCAGCCCTGGCGGTTCCTCATCGTGCGCGGCGAGGCGCGGGCCAGGCTCGGCGAGGTGTTCGTGGACGCGCTGAAGAAGCGCGACCCGGCGGCCGACGAAGAGGCGATCGAGAAGGAACGCAACCGGCCGCTGCACGCGCCGATGATCGTCGTCGCCTACGCCAAGGTCGACCCCAGTATCGAGAAGGTCCCGGTGGTCGAGCAGATCGTCTCGACCGGAACGGCGGCCTACAACATCATGCTGGCGGCCCAGGCCAAGGGCTATGGCGCCATCATGCTGACCGGCGCCAACGCCTACGATTCGACCGTCAAGTCGGCGCTCGGCTTGCAGGCGAGCGACGCGATCGTCGCCTTCATCCATCTCGGCACGCCGATCAAGCAGGTCAGCGACAAACGCCGCCCCGACGCGCAAGATTTCGTCTCCGAGTGGACCGGGTAGGAGAGGCCCTCATACTTCGACACGCGAGCCATGAGGAGGGATTACCAAATAACCGTCATCCCGGGCGAGCCCGAAGGGGCGAGACCCGGGACCCATTCCGTCAACCTCACGAGGTGACCGGACGACCCGATTGTCCTCAGGACTGGGTCCCGGCTCTCTCTCGCTTCGCTCATTCGGCCGGGATAACGTTAGAGGGTGATTTGGGGCAGGAGGACGAGGCCCGTCTCCGCAACAATATAATCGAGTATCGCGCCCTACCCGCCGATCGCTTCCACCGCCGGGGTGTAGTCCATGCGGAGGTCGCGGGCGACGGCCTCGTAGGTCACCCTTCCCTCGTGCACGTTGAGCCCTTCCATCAGCCCGGGATCGTCGGCCAGCGCCTGCCGGTAGCCCTTGTCGGCGAGCGTGATCACGTAGGGCAGGGTCGCGTTGTTCAAGGCGAAGGTCGAGGTATGCGCCACCGCGCCCGGCATATTGGTGACGCAATAGTGGATCACCCCGTGCTCCGTATAGACCGGGTCGGCATGGGTCGTCGGGCGCGAGGTCTCCATGCAGCCGCCCTGGTCGATTGCGATGTCGACCACCACCGAGCCGGGGCGCATCGCCTTGATCATCGCCTCGGTCACGACCTTGGGCGCGGCCGCACCCGGCACCAGCACCGAGCCGATTACCAGGTCGGCGTCGGCGACGTTGCGCTCGACCGCGTCGACTGTCGAATACAGCGTGTTGAGCTGCGCCCCGAAGCGCATGTCGAGCTCGTCAAGCCGGGGAATCGACTTGTCGAGCACGGTGACCTTGGCCTCGTAACCCATCGCCATGCGCGCCGCGCTGGCGCCGGCGACCCCGCCGCCGATCACGCAGACATTGGCCGCCAGCACGCCGGGCACGCCCGAGAGCAGGATTCCGGCCCCGCCTTGTTCCTTCTCGAGATAGTGGCAGCCGACCTGGATGCTCATCCGTCCGGCGACTTCGCTCATCGGCGCGAGCAGCGGCAGGCGGCCGGCCTCGTCCGTCACCGTCTCGTAGGCGATGGCGATCGAGCCGCCCTCGACCAGGCGCCGGGTCATCTCCGGCTCCGCCGCGAGATGCAGGTAGGTGAACAGCACCTGGTCCTGGCGCAGCATATGGCACTCTTCCGCCTGCGGCTCCTTGACCTTGACGATCATCTCGGCGGACTTGAAGACTTCCGAGGCGCCCTCGGCGATGGTGGCGCCGACGGCGCGATAGGCGTCGTCGTCGAAGCCGATGCCTTGCCCCGCGCCGGTTTCGACCAACACCTCGTGACCGTGGTGGACGACCTCGCGCACGCTGGGCGGCACGAGACCGACCCGGTATTCGTGGGTTTTGATTTCCTTCGGCACGCCGATCAGCATGATTGCGGCTCCCTCTCTCGGGCGGCCCGCACCACCGCCACACACCAGATTTAGCTTTCTTGGACACCGAGCGCCAGCCGCAAGCTCAACCGCTGAAGCCGGCCAGCGCTTCGGCGACGCGCTCGAAGGTCGCCGGCCAATCGCCTTCCTCGCGAAACAGCCGCATGGTCGGATACCACGGGCAGTCGTCGCGCCCCAGGAGCCAGCGCCAATCCGGCGTCGCCGGCAACAGCACCCAGACCGGCATGCCGAGCGCGCCGGCGAGATGCGCCGGGGCGGTGTCGACGGTGATCACCAGGTCGAGCGCCATCATCGCCGCCGCGGTGTCGTGGAAATCGGCAATTCGCGGGACAAGGTCGATCAGCTCCATGTCGTCGGGCGGCGTCTCTTCGCTGGCGGACCCGAACTGGAGGGAGAGGAACGCCGCCCCGGCGACCCGCGCCAAGGGCGCGAATTCGGAAAGCCGTCGACTGCGCGCGATATCGCGGGAATGCTTGGGATTGCCGGACCAGACCAATCCGACCCTGGGGCCGACCCTGGGGCCGTCCCCGGGGCCCAATCCCATCGGTGCCGGCCGCGCGAGATATGGAACCTCTGCCGGAATCGATTCGGCATCGGTTTCGAAGACCAGCGGCAGGCTCATCAGCGGCGCGTGGAAGTCGTAGCCATGCACCGCCTCGGTCTCGGCGACCTCGGCGATGCCCTCGGCCGCTTGGAACAACCGATGCAGGGCGGGTTCGCACTCGACCACGACGCGCGCGCCCTTGGCCGCGACCATCGGCGCGTAACGCGCGAAGTGGATGGCGTCGCCGAGCCCCTGCTCGGTCCACAACATCACGGTCTTGCCGGCCACATCCTCGCCCTGCCAACGTGGGGCGGTGAACTCGGTGCGGTAGTCGGCGCGCCGCAAGCGCCATTCCTGCTCGGCCCAGCCGTTCTCGAAGTCGCCGAGCAACAACAGGGTCTGGCCCAAATTGACATGCGCCTCGATCTGCGTGGGATCGATTTCGATCGCTCGCTCGAAGGCCTCGCGCGCCGCCTCGTGATCGCCCGCCATGTTGAGCCCGACGCCGAGATTGGTGAGGGCCATGACGTGGTCCGGCTGCATGTGCAGCACCGCCTGGAACAGGCCGATCGCCTCTTCCGCCTGATCGAGCCAGAGCAGCGCGCGGCCGAGATTGTTGCAGGCGGTGATGTGGTCGGGTTGATAGATCATCGCCTTGCGCAAGACGAAGGCTGCCTCGTCGTAACGCTTGCGGTCGAGCAGCAGGGCGCCGAGATTGGCGTAGGCTTCCGAGTAGTCGGGGGCGGCGGCGAGCGACTGCTCGAAGGCGGTGCGCGCGTCCTCGTAACGCTCCAGCGCCTGCAACACGATGCCATGGCTGTTGTGGAAGCGGGCGTCGTCGGGACGAATTTCGATCGCGCGCTCGATCAACTCCTCGGCCCCCGCCGCGTCGCCGGTGTTGAGACGCAAGGCGCCGAGCATGTGGAGCGCGTCGGCGTTGTCGGGATCCTCGGCGAGGATCGCGCGGTAACCCTCTTCCGCGGCTTCGAGGCGGCCGGCATCGTGATCGGCGATGGCGCGCGTGAGTTGGTCTTCGGTCATTCCGGGGTGGCGTAGCCTAATCGCGTTTCGGCAACGAGAAGCCGGTCAGGAGCTTGAATCCGTCCGCGCCGACCTGACCCGGCCGCGGCCGGCAGCCGCCGTACTCGATCTCCTCGAACGGGCGCTTGCGGACCACGACCTCGATGCCGCATTCGCCGATCGGCGTCAGCGTCTGGTCGAACCGCGGCAGCGAATACCGGAACGAGGCGTTCAACAACTCGATCTTCTGCACGTCGGCGGCCGGGCCGAGGGCATCCACCATCTCCAACAGGTTCTTCGACTTGCTGCTCCACGACTCCGTCTTGTGAATCGTGAAGGTCCATTTGTGGTCGGCGTTGTAGGTGCTGGGGAACGTGCCCTGCTCGTAGAGGTCCTCGTCCGGGAAGGTGGCGACCAGATGACCGCCGGGCCGCAGGATCCGAAACCAATTGGCTAACCCCTCGTCCGGATCGTGCAAATGCTCGAGACAATGGCTCGAATGAACGAAGCCGTAGGTTTCCTCCTCGACCCCCTCCATTACTTGCGCGTCGCCATCGGCGAGGTCCCAAATCCGCACTTCGCCCATCCGCGGGAACAACTCCTGGTAAACGTTCAGCGGGTCGGGCGCGCCGCCGATATCGATCCCCGTTCCGACGAAATAGCGGTTCCCGAAGTTCGGGTCGGCGAGCCGCCGCATCACGGATTTACTACATTCCTTCATGATTTCTCCCGCCTGCCCCGGGCGTCTTCCGGGCGTCGATGCCGGACCATATTACAGCCGCGGCGCAGCACATGCGCCCTCAAATGTACTTCGATCGGTACGCACGAATTGTGCCTCGTAATCGATTACATGAGTCATGAATTAATTCGTTGCTCGATAACTATCCTTCCTTAGTACCGGTAGCAAATTCTCGAGCGTATTTTCTGCGTATACATGCTATGTACAAAGAGTTCATGTAAATACTTCTTGTGGATTTATTTAACAGTCCGTATATTCAACTGTGAATTAAGAAAAATCGAATTGGGCAGGCTGAAACTGGTGCTTTTCCTTTAAATCGCCAAGTCCAGGCCAAGGTTTTTCGAGAGGAGGCAAACATTCGCCACATCTCGAGCATAGAATTCTTGCCGTATCGCATGCCGCCGGGCGGCGTGCGGGAGCGTTCCCCATGAGCTGGGTTGGCGCCGTCGATTATCGCCGCGCGCGCCCGGTTCGGGCCGGCGCACAGCCGTGCCGCGACTACGGCAAGCTCGAGAAGCTCGCGGGCGGTCTGATGATCGGCGCTGTCGCCGATGGCGCCGATGGCGCCGCCTTGTCGCATATCGGCGCCAAAACGGCGGTGCGCTCGGCGATCGCCACGCTGCGCGGCGCCTCGGGCGAAATCGAAACGGTCTTCTCCAAGGCCGACGAGGCGGATGCCACGGCGTTGTTCGAGCGCGTGCTCGACAACGCGCGGGTCGAGCTACAGGCCACGGCCTTCAACCACGTGGCGCGGACCAATGAGTTGGCCTGCACGTTGATCGCCTTCGTCGCCGGTCCGGCCGGCCTTGCGGCGATGCAAGTCGGCGCCGGCGTGATCGTCTGCCGCGCGCCTGGGGGCGCCTACGACCTGTTGTTCCGGCCCTGTGCCAAGGGCGACGCGAGCGAGCCCGACGACCTTCTCACCGAGACGGCGCCCAAGACCATGCAGGTCTGTGTCCGCAAGACGCCGGTCGAGTTCGTCTGCGCCGCGACCGGTGGATTGCAGCCGGTCTCGCTCAGCCGGTCGGGCGGCGGGCTGCGCGACCCGTTCTTCCGCACCCTCGACAGTTACGCCGCGGGGGCGTTCGACGACGGCGACGTGCACCGCGGCATCCGTGAGTTCCTACGCTCGAACAAGCTGACCAAGCAAGTGCCGGGCGACATCACCCTGGCGCTCTGCCGCTACAAGGCGAAGGCCGCCCAACACGCCGCTGCCGACTAGAGCATAGTCCGATCATCGTCGCCAAGCCGGCAGCGTCGCAGCAGATAGCGTATGACACCGTCCCAGCCAGACTCGCGGCAAAACGCAATGGCGTCTTCACATCCCAGGCAGGCGAACAGCGATTGTGCCATGCTGTTCTGGTAGCGTTTGTTCTGCTCGCCGAATCTGTGCAGCTTCGAGGTCATTGCGGTTCCTCCTGCGAGTACCCTGGACCGCGGGAGGTCGTCGGTATGTGGCGCAATTCACATATCACGGCCAGTTGATTGCTTGGCGCGCATTTGTGAAGTCGGATCGGCAGCGCTAACTGCCCGTCCCGTCGGTAATCGGCCCGTAGTGATGGACCTGCCGGTTGACCGGGAAGTTCCACCGGATCGCCTTCATCTCGGCCGCCCTGTCCAGGTCGCATTCGGCGACGATTACCTCGTCGTCCATGGTCTCGGTCTTGGCGATCATCTCGCCGGTGGGGGCGATGATGCAGCTCTCGGCGATCAGCTCGCAGTCCTCCTCGACGCCGGCCTTGGCGACGCCGACGACGAATGCGCCGTTCTGATAGGCGCCGGCCTGCATTACCAGGTGACTGTGGAAGTCCTGCAGTGGATCGAGCTTGGGATCGGTCGGGAAATGCCGCGGCGTGTTGTAGCCCAAGAGGATCATCTCCGCCCCGCGTAGGCCGAGCACCCGGTAGGTCTCGGGCCAGCGGCGGTCGTTGCAGATGCACATGCCGACCACACCGCCCATGGTCTCGAACACCGGAAAGCCGAGGTCGCCGGGCTCGAAATAGCCCTTCTCCAGGTGCTGGAACGGCCGCCAGGGCTCGTGCTCCGCATGGCCCGGCAGGTGGACCTTGCGGTACTTGCCGACGATCTCAGCTTTCTTGTCGACCAGGATCGAGGTGTTGAAGCGCCGCATCCGGCCATCCTGCTCGACGAGTTCCGCGTAACCCAAGTTGAAGCCGATTTCGAGCTCGGCGGCCAGATCGAACAGCGGCCGGGTCGCGGCGTTCGGCATCTCGCGCTCGAAGAACGCGTCGATGTCGTCTTGATCCTCGAAATGCCAGCGCGGAAAAAAGGTGGTCAGCGCCAGCTCGGGATAGACGATCAGATCGGCGTCGCGGTCGTTGGCTTGGCGCATCAGCTCGACCATCCGGGCGACCGCCGACTGACGCGGCTCGTCGCGCGCGATCGGGCCGAGCTGGGCCGCGGCGATATTCACGATACGGGTCATGTGACCTCCTCCCCGACCTTGACGAGCTGCTTGCCGAAGTTCTCGCCACTGAAGAGCCGCAGCAGCGCCGTGGGCACGTTCTCGATGCCCGCCACGATGTCCTCGCGGAACTTGAGCTGGCCGCCATTGTACCAGCCGGCGAGCTCGGCCAGCGCCTCGGGCGTGCGCTCCATATGGTCGAGGACGAGGAAGCCTTCCATCCGTGCCCGGGCGACCAGCAGCTTGCGCATCTGGCGCTCGCCGATGTCGGGCGCGTCGAACTCGGCGGCGCGCGAGACCATGCCGCAGATGATGATCCGCGCGTGGAGCGCCAGGTTGTCCATCGCCGCGTCGTGGATCTCGCCGCCGGTGTTGTCGAAATAAATGTCGACGCCTTGCGCGCAGGCCTCGGCAACCGCGGCGCCGATATCGCCGGCGGTCTTGTAATTTATCCCGGCGTCGTAGCCGATCTCCTTGCACCAGGCGAGCTTCTCCGCGCTGCCGGCGACGGCGACGGCGCGGCAGCCGCGCAATTTGGCGATTTGTCCGACGACCTGGCCGACCGCACCCGAGGCGGCGGAAACCAGCACGGTCTCGCCCGCTTGCGGCTTGCCGATCGTCTCCATCGCGAAATACGCAGTCAGCCCCGGCATGCCGAGGCACGAGAGCGCGGTGTGGATCGGTGCGATCGAGGGGTCGACCTTGCGGGTGCCGGCGGCCTTCAGCGTCGCGAATTCCTGCCAATGGAAACGCATGCTCTCGACGATGTCGCCGGGCCGGAAGCCGTCCAGGTTCGAGCGCACCACCTCGCCGACCCCGCCACCGTGCATCACCTCGCCGATTTGGACGCCCGCCGCGTAGTTCTTGGCATCGCTGACGCGGCCCCGCATGTAGGGATCGACCGAGAGGTAGATCGAGCGCACCAGCATCTCGCCGTCGCCCGGATCCGGCACCGGCTCCTCCTCGAGCCGCCAGTCGGTTTCCTTCGGCAAGCCCTTCGGATGCGCCGCCAGCACCCACCGCCTGTTGCTGTTTTTCATCGTGTAGCTCCCCTACCAGTCGGATATCAAGCGACCGACATTCCGCCGTGAATTCGCATCAAATAATAATTCGTCATCCCGGACGCTCCGAGGGAGCGATCCGGGACCCAGTCCGGCGAACGAACGGACCGCTTGAGCAGTTCGTTGGTTCAACGGAATGGGTCCCCGCTTTCGCGGGGATGACGAA
>JASLSL010000011.1 GCA_030743445.1 Alphaproteobacteria bacterium | reverse complement strand
ACGAAGCCCCGGTCGCGCGGCTCCAGCGACGCCAACTCGCCGTGCTCGGCCAGCGCCTCGTCGAGCAACCGGCCCTCGCGCAGCACGGCGGCGAGCAGCTCGCGGGCGATCGAGCGCGCGTCGGTCGCAACGTCTGTCATGGGGCCGGGGTTTAGGGGAAAGCGGGCCTTATGCCAAGGCGAAGACGGAGACCCAGGACTAGCGCCGGCGTTTGCGAATCGAGCAGGTCACCGCGAGGTCGAGGACGAATCGGCAGGGCTGTGCCTGCGGCGAACGCCACATCGGCGCGTCGATCCGGGCGCTGCACCCGGCGTCCTCGAACAGCGCATGCTTGCCATCGGCCGAGCAGATCAGCACCGAGGAATTCTTGCCGCGCATCGCCACGGTCATGGCGTATTCGAGGAACGGCGCCATCAGGTCGGGCTTGGCCTCGCGGATGTATTCGAGCGTGCGGCGGGCCGGCCAATCGGCCTTGATCGCACCGCCGCCTCGGATCTGGCCGTCGATGAAGGCGCTCATCCGGGCGACGTGGGGCTCGAGCCCCGAGAGGTCGACCTTCTTCGGTCCGACCGATAGGGCCATGGTCTGGCAGCCCGATATGACCAGCGCCAGGAAGGTCAGCGCGAAGGTCAGGTAGAAGGCCGAGGCCGAAATCCGCCGCATAGCGAGCCCTTCGGGAGGTTGCCGTGAATGCATCCCCATTATGCCCCGAATGCCGAAGCGGCGAAGTGTCGGCTGTCACATTGCCCAGGGGCTTTGGGATTACCCCCCTCGGTCAGCCCCAGGGGCCGGCGGAGCGACCGGTCTCGCCTGCCATCTCGCGGAGGCGCCGGATGCGCTCCGCCATCTTTGGGTGGGTCGAGAACAGCCCGTCGATCGCCTGGGCGTGCAGCGGGTTGACGATGAAGAGGTGCGCCGTCGCCGGGTTCCTCTCCGCTGCCGTGTTGTCGATCGACGCCGCGCCGCGCTCGAGCTTGCCCAGCGCCCGAGCGAGCCACAGCGGGTGGCCGCAGATCTCGGCCCCGGCGCGGTCGGCGGCGTACTCGCGGGTCCGGCTGATCGCCATCTGCACCAGCATCGCCGCCATCGGCGCCAGCAGCGCCACCAGCACCACCCCGACGAACCCCAGCGGGTTGTTGCGGTTGCCGCCGCCGAATATGCTGGCGAACATCGCCATGTTGGCGATCATCGAAATGGCGCCGGCGACGGTCGCGGTGATCGTCATGGTCAGGGTGTCGCGGTTGCGGACATGGGCGAGCTCGTGCGCCATCACGCCCGCGATCTCCTCGTAGTCGAGGCGCGCGAGCAGCCCCGTGGTCGCTGCGACGCTGGCGTGCGCCGGGTTGCGCCCGGTCGCAAACGCGTTCGGCTGGTCGTTCTCGATGATGTAGACCCGGGGCATCGGCAGGTCCGCCTTGGCGGCGAGCTGCTCGACGATGCCGTAGTAGCCGGAGGCCGATTCGCGGTCGACCTGGCGCGCGCCGTACATCCGCAGCACCACCTTGTCGCCGCTGAAATAGGCGAACATGTTGGTCATCACCGCGAAGCCGAGCGCGATCAACATGCCGGCCTCGCCGCCGATCAGATAGCCGACGACGAGGAACAACGCGGTTAGGCCCGCCAACAGCACGCCGGTGCGAAAGATGCTCATGCCGCCAAACTCCATACTACCCAATGGATAGATGGCGTCCGCCACGGATCGATCAAGGCGAGAAGGGTTGCCCGGGAGCGCCGGAGCGGCGATCATCGGGTATGGCCGGCTTGATCGAATGGTTGCGGCGGCGGCTCGGCGGAGCGTCGGCCGAGCCCACCGATCCGGATGCGGACCCCGCGGAAGCCCCTAACGGAAGACCGACCGAGGTCGGTGGGCCCAAGGGGCTGGAGCCGACGCGCTACGGCGACTGGGAGAGGGGCGGCCGCGCCATCGACTTCTGACCGGCGTTCGCCGGCCGGCAGTCGCCGGCGGTCGCCGGGGATTCCCTTTCGGATTTCTCTTTCATCGAGCGACGAATCGAACGAAGTTCGTTTCGACATCAAAATATGTTGTTGCGAT
The DNA here is from genome assembly GCA_030743445.1 of Alphaproteobacteria bacterium. Taxonomy (GTDB): domain Bacteria; phylum Pseudomonadota; class Alphaproteobacteria; order UBA8366; family UBA8366; genus JASLSL01. The sequence goes on along the minus strand of JASLSL010000011.1, from coordinate 3,139 downwards.
ATCAAAACATGCTTGCATGATTTCTCGGGCAGGATCGCCAAAGTCGTCCAATCGCCTTCCGGCGATCTCGCCGGAACCGGCCGAAATCCCCCGGGGACTAGGCGAAATTCGGTATAAGGCCTTGTTAACTGCGAATAGAGTAGGCGTCGCGCCTAGTTAGCCGTTTACGGCTATCCCGACGGCCGCCAGCCCGGGCCGTGGGCGAGGAGTTGGTAGGCCTCCTCGATCGCCCGTTCTTGCATGTCGGGGGTGTCGAGCAGCGGCGGCGGGGCGCATTTGGCCTTCTCGACCATGCGGGATTCGAGCTCGCCGTGGGGCTCAAGCGCGCCGTCGGCCAGGATATGCTGGATCTCGACCCCCTCGCGGCCGCGCAGCGCGCGCGCGATCAGCATCGCCCGGTGGCAGTCGATCGGGTCGCGCTCGGCGCACATGATGGCCACCCGGTGGTCGACTGCCTCCTTCACCAGGGCGTCGAGGGCGCCCTGGAACGACGCCTGGCCGACGATCACGCCATAGCGCTCGGCCGCATGGTCGAGGTCGGCGAGGTCTCTCGGCCGGCCGCCCAGGGTCTCGCCGAGGAACTCGTAGCCGATCTTGGCCTCCTTCAGCGACCAGGCAATGAGTTCCTTGCGGAACCACGGGAAGCGCTGCGACCAGGGGATCGAGCGCACGTCGGCGACCATGGCGATCTCGTGCCCGGCCAACAGGCCGAGGAACGTCCCGATCGCGTGGTTCGAGTGGCCGATGGTGAACAACGGGTTCATGACCTTCGCCCCGGTGCGGATTCCGATCCGGCGCCAAATCCGATCCGACAATTGTCGGCCCGGCGATTGTCGGGCGGATTGGGTTTCGGGGCAATGGGGTAAATCTGTGGATGAATCTATTCAAGGTGTGGCTAAAATCACTCCGAGTCGGGCTAAGGGGAACAAAACAAAAGCATTTTCGACTTGGCCTTGGGAGTCGGGCGGAATCCGTAACGCGACTCGGAACGGTCGAAATTAGAACAAAGGGTGATTAAACCGACTCCTGGGCTTTACCATTGTGGTCACGGGGTCAAGCCGTGGCGTTTCGATCGCGATCGGGCGCCGAAATGGCGAAAACCCGGGCCGAATCGGCCCTAAACTCGGTTCAAGACAGAGCGTTTTCGCGGCCGTGTTGGGTTAACTAAGCGTCAAGCCGAGTTTGGGGGCGATGGATCAAATGGCTGCGTCTCCCCACCGACGTCATTCCGGGGCGCGCAACGCGCGAACCCGGAATCCATGCCTGGGAGCCGCACCCCTGCACCAGCCTGCCGGCATGAAATGCTCCGGCATGGATTCCCGCTTTCGCGGGAATGACGGTGGGTATGAGGCCCCCCCGGCTAGGGCCGCCTCGCGGCTCAGGCCCGCCTCAGGCCTCCTCGCCGAATTGCTCGATATCGGCCGGGCCCTTCTTGGTCTCGAGCTTGCCCTCGCCTTGCACCTTGACGCGGATATCCTCGACGATGTCGGGGTTGGCCAAGGTCGTGACGTCGCCGATGTCGAGCGTGTTGGAGATCGCCGCCAGCACCCGGCGCATGATCTTGCCGGACCGGGTCTTGGGCATGTCGGGCACGATGTGGACGTGCTTCGGGCGCGCGATCTTGCCGATCGTCTGCTCGATCGCAACGACGACCTTCTTTTCGGTGGCCTTGCCGCCCTTCACGCCCGGCTTGAGCGAGACGTAGATGTCCGGCGCGCGGCCCTTGATGTCGTCGACCACGGGCACCACCGCGGCCTCGGCGATCTCGTCAACGGTCAGCGCCGCCGATTCGAGCTCCTTGGTGCCGAGCCGATGCCCGGCGACGTTGATCACGTCGTCGAGGCGCCCGAGGATGCGGTAGTAGCCGTCCTCGGCCAACAGCCCGCCGTCGCCCGTGAGGTAGGGCCAGTCGCGCCAGTCCTTGCTCTTCGGGTCCCTGCAGTAGCGCGCGTAATAGGTCTCGACGTAGCGCTCGCGATCGCCCCAGATGGTCTGGAACGCGCCCGGCCACGGATTGCGGATGCAGATGTTTCCGGCGATTCCCGAACCGGAGGGGATCTCGTTGCCGTCCTCGTCGAAGATCACCGGGTGGATCCCCGGGACCGCCGGCCCGGCGCTGCCCGGCTTCATGGGATGCAGACCGGGCGTGGTGCTGCACAGGAACCCGCCGGTCTCGGTCTGCCACCAGGTGTCGACGATGACCGCCTGGCTCTTGCCGACCACCTGGTGATACCAGTTCCAGACCAAGGGCTCGATGGGCTCGCCCACCGTCGTCATGTGCTTGAAGCGATAGTTGTACTTCTTGGCCTCGTCGGGGCCCGCCTTGCGCAGCATGCGAATCGTGGTGGGCGCGGTGTGGAAGATGTTGACGTCGAGCCGCTCGGCGATCCGCCACGCGCGCCCGGCATCGGGGTACGTCGGAACGCCCTCGTACATGACGCTGGTCGCCGCCAGCGCCAGCGGACCGTACACGATGTACGAATGGCCCGTGATCCAGCCGATGTCGGCCATACACCAGTAAACGTCCTCGGGGTGGATGTCCTCGATATACTTCGACGTTCCCGTGACATAGGCGAGGTAGCCGCCGGTCGAGTGCTGGCATCCCTTGGGCCGGCCCGTGGTTCCGCTGGTATACATGAGAAACAGCGGATCCTCGGCCGCAACCGGGACGGGATCGACCCTCCGTCCGCGGTAGTCTGCGAGGATGTCGTCGACCAAATAGTCGCGACCTTCGACCATGGGCGTCTTGGACAGGAATTCCTTGGGATAGCGCTTCCATACCAGTACTTTTTCGACCGCCTGGCCGAGCGATTCCGCCGTCTCGACGGCGATATCGGCGTTTCCCTTGTGGTCGATCATCGTCCCCGAGCGCCAGTAGCCGTCTATGGTGATCAGCACTCGGCTTCCGGAATCGGCGATGCGCTCGCCGCAGGACTTGCCGCTGAAGCCGCCGAAGACCTCGGAGTGAATGACACCCAAGCGCGCGCACGCGAGCATGGTGACGGGCAATTCCGGCACCATGGGCATGTGCAGGGTCACCCGGTCGCCTTTCTTGAGACCGGCGAAATCGCGCAAGAGCGCCGCAAGCTCGTTCACCCGCACGTAGAGCTCGCGATAGGTAATGGCGACGTGCGCCTCG
>JASLSL010000010.1 GCA_030743445.1 Alphaproteobacteria bacterium | reverse complement strand
GATCAGCTCGATCTTGCGCTCGGTCGCAATCGGCCCCGGTTCGATCTGAAAGCCCTCGCGCGGGCCCTCTTCCTGGATATCGACCTTCTTCGGCAAGTCGCTCATGGGGCTATCCTCCGTTTGATGAATGCCGGCGGCATTTCAGGTCCTGGGTATTATGTTGCTCCCGAGCCGATCGCAACAACCCTTTTGCGCACCCAATGCGGCGTTGCTTCGCTCAGACCCAGGGGCTATAACCGCGCCGCCTTCGATATCCAGCGATAGAGCGGCCAAGCGCATGAAGATGAATGGCAACGCGATCCGCCCGGGAAACATCATCGAGCATCAGGGACGCCTTTGGCGCGCGACCAAGATTCAACACACCCAGCCCGGCAAGGGCGGCGCATACCTTCAGGTCGAGCTCAAGGACATCCGCGACGGCACCAAACTGAACGAGCGCTTCCGGTCGTCCGAGACGGTCGAGCGCGTGCGCCTCGACCAGAAGGAAAACCAGTTCCTTTATTCGGACGGCGACGCTTACACCTTCATGGACAACGAGACTTACGAGCAGATCACCCTCGACCAGGACCTGATCGGCGAGGACGCGGTGCGGTTCCTGCAGGACGGCATGACGGTGATTGTCGAGAGCTATGAGAACTCGCCGATCGGCGTGACCTTGCCCGAGAAGGTGACGCTCGCGGTCGCCGAGGCCGACGCGATGGTCAAGGGTCAGACCGCGTCGTCGTCCTACAAGCCGGCGGTGCTGGAGAACGGCGTCGACGTTCTGGTGCCGCCGCACATCGAGGCCGGCACCAAGATCGTGGTCAGCACCGCCGACGGCAGCTACGTCGAGCGGGCGAAGGACTGACCCGTCCGCCGGCGCATCGCAAGGAACGCACCATCCGATGGCCAACCGATCCGCGATCATCAACGTCATGGTCCGCGCCGCCGAGCGCGCCGGCCGTTCGGTGATTCGCGACTTTGGCGAGGTCGAGCAGCTCCAGGTCAGCCGCAAGGGACCGGCGGATTTCGTCTCCACCGCCGACCTCAAGGCGGAAAATACGGTGCGCCGGGAGCTCGAGAAGGCGCGGCCCAAATTCAGCTTCCTGATGGAGGAATCGGGCGAGACGAAGGGCGAGGACGAAAGCCACGTTTGGATCGTCGACCCGCTCGACGGCACCACTAATTTCCTTCACGGCCTGCCGCATTTCTGCGTCTCGATCGCCCTGGCGCGCGACGGCGAGATCATCGCCGGCGTGATCTTCGACCCAATCAAGGACGAGGTGTTTTGGGCGGAAAAGGGCGAAGGAGCCTACATCAACGACCGGCGTTTGCGCGTCTCGGGCCGGTTCAAGCTGGAGGAGACGCTACTGGCGACCGGCATCCCGTTCCGCCTGCACGAGGGTCGCAAGACGCAAGAGACGTTCCTGGCCCAGCTCGACTCGGTGATGGGAAAGATCGCCGGGGTCCGGCGTCTCGGTTCGGCGGCGCTCGATCTCGCTTATGTCGCGGCTGGACGCTACGACGCCTATTGGGAAAACGGGCTTAATCCATGGGACGTCGCGGCGGGCATCCTGATGGTCCGCGAGGCCGGCGGATTCGTCTCGGAAATCAAGGGGAAACGGTACGAATTGGGCGCGCCGGACATCCTCGCCGCGAACGACGCGTTGCACGATAAACTGATCAAATTGCTGGGCCCGGCGACGCCACGATAACGCCACATTTTCGTGTCTAGCTAGCGGTTGTTAGCGGTGATGCCGTAGGATATGTTCGACGGGCCGGGTGCGGTCCGGCCGCGGCTCAATTCGAAAGCGGATCACAATTTATGTTCGAATGCGCAAGCCTCCGTCCCGCAAAGCGCCGATCGCCTGCCGGAACGTTGCTTGCGGTCGCCTTTACCGGCCTTTTCCTGATATCCGCCGGCGCCATCGCGCAGACCACCGTCTATACGGACATGTACGGCAATCCGAACGTGGTGGTCGACCTTTCGGTGCTCGAAAGGCTGGGGCCCAGGATGAACCTGCCGGCCCTGTTGCGCCAACATGCGCCGACCCCGAGCGCGCCGCTGACCAGCAGGTCGCTGGGCCGCAGTGGCCTTGCCGGCGGCCTGCGCGGCGGTCTGAAGACGCCGCCGGCCCACATGCCGCAATCGCAGGTGACCCTGCCGCCGGGCGGGATGAAACTGAAGCCGCGCGCGGCACGGGCCGCAGTCGCGCCGCCGACGGTCATGCGGCCGGCGGCACCACCGAAGTCGCCGAGCGTCGCCCCACCGAAGCGCCCGCGCGTCGCGGCGAAACCAAAGGCACCGCCCCTGCCACCCAAGGTGGCGAAGCCGAAGCGCCCGCGCGTCGCGGTACGGCCACCGGCACCGCCCAAGGTCGCGGTCAAGCCACCGTCACGGGTCGCCGCACCGCGCCAAGTGAAACCGCCCGCGCCCCGGGTCAAGGCGCCGTCAGCCGTTCGGTCGCCTCCGTCGCGCCCGTCGGTCACCGTCCCGATGCCGCCGGCGCCGCCGTCCAAGGCGGCAAGGGTGCGCGCCCCGCAGGTCGCCGCCCTGACGCCGACCGTAGCGCCCAAGATCAGCAGCGACGGCAACCATATTCTGATCGGTTTCGCCTCCGGTTCCTCCGAGCTTCCGGAATCCGCGAAGGGGCCGCTCGCCGAGCTCGCCCAGCGAATGAAGAAGGAAGAAAACCTCAGGGTTCAGCTCAAGGGCTATGCCGCGGGCAACGGCAAATCGCCAAGCCAGGCCCGCCGGATGGCGCTGTTCCGGGCGCTGACCGTCCGCACCCATTTGATGAAGCAGGGCGTACGCAGCACGCGAATGGACGTCCGCGCGCTCGGCAACAAGGTCGATGGCGGTCCGCCCGAACGCGTCGACGTCGTGGTGCAGCAATAAATCCGCCGATCCGTTCCGGAGCCGGCAGTCAGGCACAGAGGTCCAAGGGATGACGCAGCCGCAACGCTACCTGTCCCGGATGATCCTGTTCCTGATCGTCGTCGCCATCGCCGCTGGCCTGCTGTTCCCGCAGTTGAGCCAGGCCTTCATGGCGAACGCGGTGCTCAATGGAGTGATTCTCGGCGTCCTGCTGATCGGCATCGTTCACATCTTCCGCTCGGTGACCATGCTGCGCCGCGAGGTCGCGTGGGTCGAAAGCTTCAAGCGCGACAGCATGACGACGACCAGCGAGGCCTCTCCCCGTCTCTTGGCGCCGATGGCGACCATGCTGGGAGAGCGCACCAGCGACCGGCTCCGCCTGTCGACGACGGCGATGCGCTCGCTCCTGGACGGCATCGCCACCCGGCTCGACGAGGGCCGGGAAATCTCGCGCTATTTCATCGGGCTGCTCGTCTTTCTCGGTCTGTTGGGCACCTTCTGGGGACTGTTGGAGACGGTCAAGTCGATCAGCGACGTGATCGGCGGCTTGTCGGTCGACGGCGGTGGCGTGCAATCGGTCTTCGAGGACCTCAAGACCGGTCTCAAGGCGCCGTTGGGCGGCATGGGCACGGCGTTCAGCTCGTCGTTGTTCGGGCTCGCGGGCTCGCTGGTATTGGGCTTCCTCGCGCTTCAGGCCGGACAAGCGCAGAATTCCTTCTATAACGAGTTCGAGGAATGGCTGTCGGGACTGACGCGGCTCGGCACCAGCAATATCGGCAGCGAGGGCGACCAGCCGATCCCGGCCTACATCCAGGCGCTGTTGGAGCAGACGGCGGACAGCCTCGAAGGGTTGCAGCGGACGATCGCCCGCGGCGAAGAGGGCCGGATCGACGCCAACAACCAGATCGCCCAGTTGTCGGACAGTCTGCGCACGCTGACCGAGTCGATGCGGGCCGAGCAGAACTTGATGCTGCGCCTGGCCGAGAGCCAGATGGAGCTCAAGCCGGTGCTGACCAGGCTGGCGGACGCGCAGGCCGGTGGCGTCGACGCCGCGCTCGGAAACCACATCCGCAATGTCGAATCCTTGCTCGGCCGGCTGGTCGAGGACAGCTCGCAGGGCCGGACCGAGAGCGTGCAGGAAATCCGCGACGAAATCCGCCTCCTCGCCCGCACTATCGCCGCCGCGGCCGAGGACGACGGACGGTAGGGTTCGATCATGGCCCTCGCGCGCCGCGATACCAGCAGCTTCGATATCTGGCCCGGCTTCGTCGACGCGCTGGCGACACTATTGATGGTGATCATCTTCATGCTGATGATCTTCGTCGTCGCCCAGTTCTACCTCAACGACGCCCTGACCGGCCGTGACGAAGCGTTGCAGCGGCTCGACCGGCAAATCGCCGAGATGGGCGACCTGCTCAATCTCGAGCGCAAGGCCAACACGGATCTACGCACCAACCTGGCGCAACTCTCGACCGAATTGCAGAGCTCGCTCGCCGACCGCGACGAGCTCTCCAGCGAGGCAGCGACGCTGCGCGACCTCCGCGCCAGCCTGACCTCGAAGCTCGAGGACGCGGGGGAAAAGCTCGCGGCGACCGAGGCCGCCCGCACCAAGATCGCCAAGGAGCTCGAGGATGCCTTCAAGGTCATCGAGGTCGACCGCGAGAAGATCGAGGTCCAGCTCAAGCAGCTCGCCGAGTTGCGCGACGACGTCGTCGCCATGCAGGCGCTCCGCAAGCAGCTGGCGAAGGACCTGGAATCGACCGCGAGCGAGCTCAGCGAGGAGCGTGAGATCTCCGCCGCGGCCAAGGCCCAGCTCGCGTTGCTCAACAAGCAGCTTGCGGCGATCCGCGAGCAGATCGCCAAGCTCAACGAGGCGTTGGAGGCCTCGGAAGCGAAGGACAAGAAGCAGCAGGCCAAGATCGTCGACCTCGGCAAGCGGCTCAACGTGGCGCTCGCCAGCAAGGTGCAGGAGTTGGCGCGCTATCGTTCCGAGTTCTTCGGCCGATTGCGCGAGGTGCTCGGCAAGCGGGCCGACATCACCATCGTCGGCGATCGCTTCGTGTTCCAGTCGGAAGTGCTGTTCCAATCGGGCTCGGCCGAGCTCGGCCTCCAGGGCCAGGACCGGATTCGCAAGCTCGCCGGCACGTTGAGGCGGATCGCCGGGCGCATTCCCGACGACATCAATTGGGTGCTCAGGATCGACGGCCACACCGACAAGATCCCGATCGCGACGGCGAAGTTCCCCTCGAACTGGGAGCTCTCGACC
>JASLSL010000009.1 GCA_030743445.1 Alphaproteobacteria bacterium | reverse complement strand
GTATTTCCGGTTGATCGGCACCAGCCGGTCGCGCAGCTCGTCGGTCACCGCATGGAGAGAGATCGCCAGCAGCACGCCGAGCTCCTCGCCGCAACGCCCGATCTCGGGCACGATGCCGCTGGTCGAGAGGGTGATGCGGTGGCGCGAGATGCCGATCCCATTGCCGTCCATGATGAGCCCCAGCGCCGCCTTGACGTTAGGGTAGTTGTAAAGCGGCTCGCCCATTCCCATCAGCACGATGTTGGTCAGTTTGCGCCGGTCCTCGGCGGCGCCCCGCGCGCCGAGGGCGTCCTGCGCCAGCATCACCTGGCCGACGATCTCGCCGGCCGCCAGGTTGCGCACCAAGCGCTGGGTCCCGGTGTGGCAGAACGCGCAGGTCAGGGTGCAGCCGACCTGGCTCGAGATGCAGAGCGTGCCGCGGTCGGGCTCGGGGATGTGGACGGTCTCGGCCGCGTTGCGGTCGTCGAAGTCGAGCAGCCACTTCCGGGTTCCGTCTTGCGCGCGCTGGTGCAGTGCCACCCGGGGCAGCTCGATGCGGAAATCGGCGGCGAGGCGTTGACGCAAGTCCTTCGAGAGGTTGGTCATCGCCTCCAGGTCGGTGACCCCGCGGGCGTAGATCCAGTTGTAGAGCTGGTCGGCACGGAACGGCTCGGCGCCGAGCCCCGCCATCGCGCGGCTGATCGCTGGCCTGTCCATGCCGAGCAGATTGAGGCGCGGGTCCGCCGCCCGATCCAAATTTTGCGCCGTGCCGGTCATGCCCTGGATATAGGCCAGCCCCCCGGCAATGTCATGAATCAATGTCCACCGGCGCCAATTTGGGGCACACTATGCTTGTTGCAACGTAGGAGGTAGAGCATGGCGTTCGAACGTCTCAAGGCCGAGCTGTCGCTGCTGGTCGACCAGATGGAAGGCGACCAGGGCGACCGGCACGAAATCTACCTCCGAATCCGCGAGAAACTCAGCGAGCTGCGCGCCATGGGCATGCCGCTGCCGGACGACCTGGTGCGCCTGGAGCAGGAATTCGAAGCCGAGTTCGCGGCCGACAAGGAGGCGGAGGAACCGGGAGGCTAACGCCTCCACCCTCACCCGCTCGCATTCGCTCGCCACCCTCTCCCGCACGCGGGAGAGGGTTGTTCGTGCCAAACTCGATGCTAAGGCCCCTCTCCCATGCCAATGGGAGAGGGAGGGGCCCGCCGCGAAGCGGTGGGAGGGCGAGGGTGGCCGCGCAGCGGCCGGGTGAGGGCTCCTACTTGACCTTGCAGGCCTTGTTGGCGGCGTTGTGGGCCGCGGTGAAGCCCTTGAGCGAATAGGTGTCGAGCGTCAGGGTGTCGCGCGAGGAGGTGCCCTTGACGGTCATCCTCGAGCCCGCCCGCATCGCCTTGACCATCGCCCGGTCGGTCTTCTTCTCGCGGTTCCAGGCCGACTCGCCGTCGGTGAAGAGGGTGAACTTTCGGCCGCCGATCTTGACCTCGACCTCGCTGTCGGGCTTGAAGGTGTAGCCGATCGCGAAGCTGACCTCGTGGGTGCGCTTGGCCCAGGGCCGGTGGGTGACGTAGACGAAGACCTCGCCGCGGCGCTTGTACTTGCCGACCTCCTTCATGGGCTTGCTCCAGATCGAGCAGCCGGTCTTGCCGCGCTCGGTGAAGGTCTGCGCGCCCCACTCGCCGAAGGTGCCGAGCAGCTTGCCCTCTTGCGCCCCAAGCGAGCTTGGCGCCAGGACGGCCAGGGCCAGCACCGGAAGCAGGAATGTCAGACAACGTCGGGTCGACATGACCCCTAAATAATATTTCCCGCGAATCCTGGCAAGGCGGGACCCCAAGACTTCATCCCTCAAGTCTTCGCCCGGTGCCCGCCGTCGACATGGCGGGCGGGCGCCTCGGTCGGGCCGCCGGCGCCGACCGGCCTGGCTGCGAAGCGGCCGCGGGTCAGCAGCCGGTCGTACATCAGGATGGCGCCGGCGACCCCGACATTGACGCAGAACTTGGTCGGGATCCGGACCACGTGCTCGCACAAGGCGACGAGCTCGGGCGACAGCTCGCCCTTCTCCGGCCCCAGGACATAGGCCGCGCGCTCGGGATGGGTGAAGCTCGGCAGCTCCGAGGCCTCGTCCAAGAGCTCGACGCCGACCAGGGTGCAGCCCTTCGGTAGGTTGATATCGGCAATGGTCGGGAACTCGAACAGCGGCACGTGCTTCGCGGTCTCCGAGGTGTCGGATTTCTGCAGCGCCTTGACGTCGACCGCGGGCGCGATGGCGAACACGAAATCGGCGCCGAAGGCGTGGGCCGAGCGAAATAGATTACCCACGTTCATCGGTTTCGAGATGCGTTCCACGCCTATGCCGAAATAGCCGCGCATGGCGCGGAACCTTGCATCGCCGCCTGCGCCAAGGCAAGGTCTTTGCCGGTTTCCCACAGCCCATGGACAAGCGACGGAGACACCATGCGCGCGATCCGCATCCACGAGCTCACCGGGCTCGACGCCCTGAAGCTGGATGACATTCCCCCGCCCGTGCCCGGCCCCAAGGAGGTCCACATCCGGGTCCATGCCGCCGGGACCAACTTCCCCGACACCCTGATGATCGAGGGCAAGTACCAGCACAAGCCGGAGCTGCCCTTCACCCTCGGCATGGAGGCGGCGGGCGAGGTCGTCGGGCTCGGCGATGGGGCCGACCGGTTCGAGATCGGCGACCGGGTGATGGGGTTCTTCGACTACGGCGCCTATGCCGAGGAGGCGGCGATCAAGGAGGATTACCTGACCCACGTGCCCGACGGCATGGACTGGGCCACCGCCGCGAGCTTCACCCTGACCCACGCGACGAGCTACACGGCCCTCGCCCACCCCCGGGTTGGCCTCAAGCCGGGCGAGGTGCTGCTGGTCCACGGGGCCGCCGGCGGGGTCGGCACCACCGCGGTGCAGTGCGGCAAGGCCTTGGGCGCCACCGTGGTCGCGACCGCGGGATCGGACGACAAGGTCGCCTTCGCGCTCGAGAACGGCGCCGACCACGGCATCAACTACGCCGAGGAGGACATCCGCGAGCGGGTCAAGGAGCTGGTCGGCGGGGCCGACGTGGTCTACGACCCGGTCGGCGGGGAGGCCTTCATGGCCTCGCTGAGGTGCATCAACTTCGAGGGAAGGATCGTCGTCATCGGCTTCGCCAGCGGCGAGATTCCGAAGGCGCCGGCGAACTACGTCCTGGTCAAGAACATCTCCGTGGTCGGCTTCCCGGTCGGGACCTACCGCCGCGAGCGGCCCGAGCTGATCCACCAGAGCTACGACGATTTGGCCGGGCTCTGGGCCGAGGGCAGGCTCGAGCCCCGGATCAGCCATAGCTTCACGTTGGAGGAGACGCGAGAAGCGTTGGTCACGATGCTCGAGCGCCGGGTCCTCGGCAAGATCGTGGTCCGGATCAGCGGCGAGGCGTAGCCCCGTGCGCGCGATCCGGGTGCACGAATTCGGCGGGATCCTGGTCTCGGAGGAGGCGCCCGCGCCCACGCCCGGGCCGGGCGAGGTCCGGCTCCGGGTCCATGCCGCCGGGGTCAACTTCGCCGACACCCTGATGATCGCCGGCCGCTATCAGATTAAGCCCGACCTGCCCTTCACCCCCGGCATCGAGGTCGCGGGCGAGGTCGTCGAGCTCGGCGAGGGGGTCAAGCGCCTATCGCTTGGCGACCGGGTGATGGGCGCCGTCGACCAAGGTGGCTACGCCGAGGAAGTGGTCGCCGAGGCGGCGCGGTTCTGCCGCGTGCCGGACGGCATGGACTGGGCCATCGCGGGCGGCTTTCCCGTTGCCTACGGCACCAGCCACATGGCGCTGACCTACCGCGCCAGGCTGCATCCGGGCGAGGTGCTGCTGGTCCACGGGGCGGCGGGCGGCGTCGGGCTGACCGCGGTCGAGATCGGTAAGGCCTTGGGTGCCACCGTGGTGGCGGCCGCGGGCACGGCCGAGAAATGCGCGCTCGCCCGCGCCCACGGCGCCGACCACGCGATCAACTACGCCGAAGAGGACATCCGCGAGCGGGTCAAGGAGCTGGTCGGGGGCGCCGACGTGGTCTACGACCCGGTCGGCGGCGACGCCTTCATGGCCTCGCTCCGTTGCGTCAATTTCGAGGCCCGGCTGGTGATAATCGGGTTTGCCAGCGGCGATATCCCGCAGATCCCGGCGAACTATCTATTGGTCAAAGGCCTGACCGCCGCGGGCTTCGTCTGGGGCGCCTATCACGACGATCATATCGATGTGATCCAGCGTTCCTACACCGCACTCGGCGAGCTTTACGCCGCGGGCGAACTCAGCCCTCATGTCAGCCACACCTTTCCGCTCGAGGAAACCACGGCGGCGCTCCATACCGTGATCGCGCGCCGCTCGACCGGCAAGGTCGTGGTGTTGATGGACGGGGAGAGTTAGTGCTGAGGGCGCGGACGAGGCGCAATTTGATCCATCATTCCGGCCGCAGCGAGCTTCTTCTCACGTCATCCCGGCCGAGCGAGCGAAGCGAGAGAGAGCCGGGACCCAATCCAGAGGACGATCGCGGTTGCTCGCTCGTTCGCGGGTCCGACGGAATGGGTCCCGGCTCTCCGCTTCGCTTCGGCCGGGATGACGAGATAAGTTTGGCGCCTCGTCCCCACCCTCAGCGCTAGCCCTCTACGTCCATCGACACCACCACCTTGCCGGTCGAGCGCCGTTCCACCACCGTGCGGAGCGCCGCCGCGGTTTCTTCGAGCGAGAATGTGTGGCTGACATGCGGGCGCAATTC
>JASLSL010000008.1 GCA_030743445.1 Alphaproteobacteria bacterium | reverse complement strand
CGAGCGGCATGGTGCCGATGCTCATGGTCAGGACCCCCATCACCCGGCCGCGAATCTCCGGCGGCACGTGGCTCATCAGCAGTGTCGATTGCATCGCCGAGAAACCGGCGACGCCGAGCCCGCCGACCAGCAGGGCGGCGAACGATGTCTCGACCGAGCCCGAGAGCGCGAAGACGAGAACGCCGGATATGAACAGCGTCGCGCCGATCAGAAACAGCCCCTTGTAGTGGTGCGGGCGCACCAGGGCGGCAACCATCAGCGCACCGATGAAGGCGCCGCCGCCCTCGGCCGATGACAGCAGACCGACCGGGAAGGCGCTGAGGCCGAGAATGTCGCGGCCGATCACCGGCACCATGGTGGCGAAGGGAAATCCGAACATGTTGACGGCGACGGTGCCCGCAAGCGTGCCGAGGACGACCGGCTGGGTCCGGACATAGCGGAACCCGTCGAGCAGATTGGCGAGGATATGGGTTCCCGTGGCCGGCGGGTCGGCGCGGCGATGGCGAACCCGGAAGGCCAGCAGGCCGCCCGCGGCGAACAGGATCATGCCGAGGAAGTAGACGCCTTGGAGACCGGTGGTCTCGAGCAACAGCCCACCGAGCGCCGGCCCCAACATGCGGGTTCCGTTGTTGGTCAAGGAATCGAACGCCATCGCGACGCCGATGCGCTCGGTCCCGGCGATCTCGCCGATCATGGTGCGGCGCGTCGGGTAGTCGGTCGCCGTGTAGCTGCCGTTGACGAAGGCGCCGAGTGCTATGTGCCAAACCTCGATCGCGCCGGTCACGACCAGCACGCCGAGCACGGCCGAGGATACGGCGGCGGTGGAGAATCCGGCGATCATGATCCGCCGCCGGTCGACCCGGTCGGCGAGCGCCCCCATCACCGCGCCGAATATCACCAACGGCACCCAGCGGGCGAACAGCACGAACGCCACCGTCAGCGGCGAGTCGGTCAGGTCGAAGACGAAGACCCCGGTGGCGAGCGATTCGAGCCACCGCATGGTGCTGTTGATCCCGCCGCAGAACCACAGGTTGCGGAACGCGCGATTGCCGAACAGCTCCAGCGTTTCCTGCCGGCGGCTCGGCGGCGGATTCGCCTGGTTGCCGTCGACGTCAGTCACGTCGTATCGCTTCGACCTGCCGCAGCCGCTCGATCTCGGTGTCGCCGTAGCCGGCGAGGTCGCGCAGCACCGCCTCGGTATGCTCGCCGAGACCCGGGGCCACGACCGCTTCGACCACGGGGGTGCGCGACAACCGCATCGGCGAGCGCACGCCCGGAACGTCGCCCGCCGTCGGATGCGGCGTCGTGGTGATGAGGTCGCGGCCCGCGACTTCCTCCGACGTCAGGGCCTCGGCGACGTCGCGGATCGGCCCGGCGGGAATGCCGGCCTCGCGGCAGCGGCCGATCCAGTGATCGCGGTCCCGCGCCCCGAAGATGCCGTTCAGGAGCTCGACCAAGCGCTCGCGGTTTTCCACCCGGGACGGGTTGTCGGCGAACGCCGGGTCGTCCGCGAGCTCCGAGCGGTCGAGCACCCGGTCCGAGAAGGTGCGGAATTGCCGGTCCGACGTCATCGCCAGCATGAACGGGCCGTCCGCCGCCCGAAACACCCCAACCGGCATCGCGTTCGGGCTGATGTTGCCCTCGCGTCCGAGCACCCTGCCGTCGACCAGATAGGCCGCCGCAGCATGGACCAGCATATTGACTGAGGTGTCGAACAGCGGCACGTCGATGAACTGACCCTTGCCGCTCCGCTCGCGTTCCACGAGGGCGGCAAGAATGGCCTCGCCGGCGAACAGCCCGGCGATGACGTCGATGATCGACACCCCGGTGCGCATTGGGTCACCGTCGGGCTCGCCGGTCAGGCTCATGAACCCGCTTTCCGCCTGCACCACCGGGTCGTAGCCCGGGCGATCCTTGTCCGGTCCATGGCGTCCGTAGCCCGAGATCGAGCAGTAGACGATGCCCGGATTGACGGTGGCGACGGTGTCGTAGTCGAGCCCGCGGCGTTGCATCACCCCGGTGCGGTAGTTCTCGACCAGCACGTCGGCGCGCTTGGCGATCTCCAGCACCGCGTCGCGGCCCTCGGGCTTGGTGATGTCGATCGCGACGCTCTTCTTGTTGCGGTTGACGGCGAGGAAGTAGGACGAGAGCCCGAGCTTCTCGGAGACGTGCATTTGGCGCACTTCATCGCCGTGGCGAGGGTCCTCGATCTTGATCACTTCGGCCCCGAGGTCGCCCAGCGTCAGCGTGCAAAAGGGGCCCGACAGCACGCGCGTCATGTCGAGCACCCGGAGGCCGGAAAGCGGGGCATTGGGCCCCGTCATGCCACACTACCGACGCCCGCCGCCGCCAGTTGGTGAACCGTCGCGACGCTGGTCGCCTTCGCCTGCTCGTTCTCGATCCGCAACTCGACGAGACGGCCGGCCGCCTCCCGTCCGAGGACCGTCAGGCGATCGTCCCAGAACATCGGCCGACGGAACCGAATCTCGACGTCGAAGGCGTCGGACGGCGCCGGCGTCGAGAGCGCCTCTATCAGGAAGTGAATGCCCATCAGCCCGGCGGCGATCGGCGCACGCAACCCATGTTCGCGCGCGACATCCGGGTCGGAGTGGATAAGGTTCCCGGCCTCGGCGCTGTAGTGCGCGACCAGTTCGGGCTGCAATTGCTTCTCGCCCAGCACCCGGAACCCGGCCGGCCGCTCGACGGGCGGCGACGGGGTCCTCTTCGGCGGCGCCAGCCCGTCCGCTGCAGCGCTCGGACGCAGGCTCGAGCGCTCGACCACGACCGCGACGTCGCCGGCCGGTGTCGTGTAATCGAAAGCGGCGTGAATCAGGTCGCCGCGATCGACGGTCTCGATCGCGGTGATCCGGCCGGTTTGGGTCAACGTCTCGCCGAGCGCGACGGGCGATCGCTGGCGGATGCGCTGCGAGACGTGCACCTGGCCGGTCAGTTCGACGCCCGAATCGAGCATCGCCTGGATGACCTGGAAGCCAAGCAGCGTGGCATCGACGCGATCGCCATAGAGCGCCGGGTCGATGTCGCAGCACGAGAGTTTTTCCTCTTGATACGCGCGCGCGATGGCAAAGCGGCGTTCGGCGTATTGGAACCCGAGCGATTGCATCGACGCCTAAGCCTTTCCCCCGCCCTTCTTCTGCAACCGCGCCCAGGTGTCGCGCAGTGCCACGGTGCGGTTGAACACCGGCCGCTCGGGCGTGGTGTCGGGATCGGGACAGAAATAACCCTGACGCTCGAATTGGACCGTCTCGCCGACCGCCACCCCGGCCAGGCTCGGCTCGAGCCGGCAGCCCGCCAGCACTGTCGCCGAATCCGGGTTGAAGTCGTCCGCGACCTCGCCCTCGGCCCCCGGGTCGGGGCGGGTGAAGAGCGGGTCGTAGAGCCGGACCTCGGCCTCCACCGCATCGGCCGCCGAGACCCAATGCAGGGTCGCCTTGACCTTGCGCCCGTCCGGCGCGTTGCCGCCGCGGGTCTCGGGATCGTAGGTGCAGCGCAGCTCGACCACCTCTCCCGTGTCATCCTTGACCGCCTCGCGGCAGGTCAGGTAGTAGGCGTAGCGCAGGCGGACCTCGCGGCCCGGCGCCAGGCGGAAGAACTTCTTCGGCGGGTCCTCCATGAAGTCGCCGCGCTCGATAAAGAGCTCGCGGCCGAACGGGACCTGGCGGGTGCCGGCGCCCTCGTCCTCGGGATTGTTGATCGCCTCGAGCAATTCCGTCTCGCCTTGCGCGTAGTTCTCGATCACCACCTTCAGGGGATCGAGCACCGCCATCCGCCGCTGGGCGGTCTTGTTCAGGTTCTCGCGCACGCAATGCTCGAGCAACGCCACCTCGACGGTCGCGTCGCTTTTGGTGACGCCGATGCGGCCGGCGAAATCGCGGATCGCTGCGGGCGGCACCCCGCGCCGGCGCAAACCCGAGAGTGTCGGCAGTCGGGGGTCGTCCCAGCCGGCGACGTGGCCGTCCCGGACCAGCTCGGTCAGCCGGCGCTTCGAGAGCACCGTGTAGGTCAGGTTCAGGGGCGCGAACTCGTACTGCCTGGGCCTAGAGGGTGTCGGCAAATTTTCGATCAGCCAGTCGTAGAGCGGGCGGTGGTCCTCGAACTCGAGCGTGCACAGGGAGTGCGTAATGTGCTCGATCGCGTCCGACTGGCCGTGGGCGAAGTCGTAGGTCGGATAGATGCACCAGGCGTCGCCGGTGCGCGGATGCTCGGCGTGCAGGATGCGGTAGATCACCGGGTCGCGCATGTTGATGTTGCCGGCGGCCATGTCGATCTTGGCGCGCAGTACCCTGGCACCATCCTCGAACTCGCCGGCGCGCATCCGCCCGAACAGATCCAGGCTTTCGTCGGCCGGCCGCTCGCGATGGGGGCTGTCCCGTCCGGGTTCGGTCAGGGTGCCGCGGTATTCGCGGATCTCGTCGGCCGACAGGTCGTCGACATAGGCCTTGCCCGCGCCGATCAGGTGCTCGGCCCAGTCGTAAAGCTGCGCGAAATAATCGGAGGCGAAGTAGAGGTGCTCGCCCCATTGGAAGCCGAGCCAACGCACATCGCGCTCGATCGCCTCGATGAACTCCATCTCCTCCTTGGTCGGATTGGTGTCGTCGAAACGCAGATGGCAGCGCCCGCCGAACTCGGCCGCGATGCCGAAGTTCAGGCAGATCGACTTGGCATGGCCGATGTGCAGGTAGCCGTTGGGCTCGGGCGGAAAGCGGGTGATCACACCCTCGACACGGCCCGCCTCGAGGTCGCTATGGACCACCTCGCGAATGAAATCGCGGCCGCCTTCCTCGGTGCTGGTTTCGGCTTCGCTCATGCCCGCTTGCTCTCGAATTCGGTGATATTGCGCCGTGGCGCGACCCTATGTGCGCCCCGGGGGTCTCCTGTGTGCCAAAAAATACCGGCCAGGCCAAGCGAACCGTGCGCCCAAGGCGGCGGGTTCAGTTCCCGCCGGCAAGCGCGGCGCGATGGTCACGCCACGCCACGGCGTCGGCCTCCATTTGTTTGGCTTCCTCCGCGCGGCCGACCTTCGCCAACAGCACCGCATAGCTCTCGAGGCTTTCGATCAGTACCGTCCGGCCGGGACCGGTGGCGTACTCCCACAAGGCCAGCGCCCTGAGATAGTAGGCCTCGGCCTCGGCGTCCTTGCCGACCGACTGATAGAGCAGCGCCAGTCCGCTGAGGCCATGGACCAGGTCCGGGTGGTCCGGCCCCAGCGCCGCCTCGCGGATCGCCAGGGCGCGCAGGAAGCTTTCCTCCGCCTCGGCGTGCCGGCGCTGGGCCCAGTAGAGGGCGGCAAGCTTGTCGAGATTGACCGCGACCGCGAGATGGGCCGGACCCAACGCTTGCTCGCGAATCGTCAAAGCCGATTCGAACAGGTGCTCGGCGTCGGCGTAGCGTCCCCGGCGCCAGTAGCCGTCCCCTTCCCGGTCGAGCCGCGCCGCCGCATCGGGTGGGCCGGCATCGAGCGACCGGTCGCGCACCGCGTCGCGCAAGCCCTTCGATTTCCGCGACGGGATGACCAGGACAACGGCCTGGGGCTTCTTCAGCCGGACCGGCCGCCGGGGCAGTTCCTGGACCGGCCTCGGGGGTGGCAGCTTCACCGGCACCACCACGGGCGGCGCCACCGGCGGCACCGTTCGAGGCGGCGCCACTGGCGCCTTTTTCGGCAGCTTGGCCGCCGCGGGCGGCAGCACCACCTCGAATGGCTTGATAAGCGGCAAGGTCGCCGGAACATCGATGAACGGCTTTTGGCCCGAGGGTCGGACCGGGGGTCGGGCCGGGGGTGTCGGTTTGGGCAGTGCGGCGAGTTGCGGCCGCGCCCTCGGTTTCACCGCGGGCTTCGGCAATGGCGGCGCCGGCGGCGTTCGCTTCACCGCCCGGTCCCGGTCCCAGGCCGGCAATCCGGCATCGAACGGCGATATCGCGGGCGATTGCGACGGTGGCGGCGCCGCGGGTTGCGGCTTCGGCAACTCGACGCGCGCGGTGATCTTCGGCTCGGGTTTCGGTGGCGGCGGCAGTGTCACGCTCGGTGCAGGCTTGGGCTTGGGCACCGGGGCCGCTCAGGGAGCCGTTGCGGGAACCGACGGCGGTGGTGCCGGCTTCAGTACGGTTGGCGGTTCGGGCAGCCGCGCAAGCTGTTGCGTTGGCGGCGGCCGAACCTCGGGCTTGGGCGATGGGCGCGGCAGGTCCGGCAGCGGCTTCGCAATCACCGGCTCGACGGGTGCCGCCACCGGCGGCGGCGGCTCCGGCCGGGCGGCCGGTAGCGGCGGCGGTTCGGGCAGCCGCGCGAGCTGTTGCGTTGGCTGCGGCCGAACCTCGGGCTTGGGCGGCGGCGGGGCCGGCAACTCAGGCAACGCCAGGAGCTTCGCGATCACCGGCGCGACGGGCGCGGCGATGGGCGGCGGCGGCGCCGGCCGGGCGGTCGGTATCGGCGGCAGCTTACGGACCTTGTTGAGGATCGCGACCGCCCGCCGGTAGAGCCGTTCGGAGTCGATCGGCCGGCCGAGTTTCTTGTACAGCAGCGCCAGCTTGTTGACGTCGGCGGCGACCTCGATGTGCTCGGGCCCGAGCGCGGTCTCGCGGATCGTCAGCGCTTTGGTTTGAAACACCACCGCCTCGGCGAACCGACCGCGGATCCGGAACAACTCGGCGAGATTGGCGAGGAACCGCGCCATCCCGGGCTGGTCGGGGCCATAGGTATCGGCCAGCCGAACCGCGAAGGTCGCGGCCTCGACATGGCGCTCGGCCCGGTAAAGCTCGATGAACCGCTTGTAGGCCGTTCCCATCGGATCGTCTTGGGCACGAACATCGCCAGGATATAGCGCCGCCAGAACGAGCGCCACAATCGCTACAAGACGGACCGCAACTGAAAGCGGCATCCAGGCACCAACCGGTTTGCCGCCCCCGTCCCGCAGGAGCGGCGTCGATGCCAGGGATTTGGTGCCAGGGTTTCGCCGTCAGTCGTTCAGGCGGCCGCAACGGAATTATACCCGCCGACGGGACAGGACGCACGCGTGGAGGCGGGCCGGCGGAGTGATTCTCAGAACGGGCGGTCGCCCTTGATCGTCACCCTGAGGCCGGAGCGCACCTGCGGGTAATAGTTCCACATCGCGTGGTGCTGGACGCAGCGGTTGTCCCAGAACGCGACCGAGTTCGGACGCCACTTGAAGCGGCGTTGGAACTGCGGCCGGGCCGCATGCTCAGTCGCTGACCTGGCCGATCAGGAGATCGCTGTCGCCGATCGCCCGCGTCACGATATCGGCGTTGTCGAACAACGCGCCGAACTCGTCCTCCGCAAATAGTCCGATCCTTTCCT
>JASLSL010000007.1 GCA_030743445.1 Alphaproteobacteria bacterium | reverse complement strand
GTCGAAGGACCTTGCGACAAACAACCCGATCGACGCTTCGGTGCTCGACCTTGAGCTGCCGGTGGTGCGCTAACGGCGCAGGAGCGGCGATATCGACCCGCCTATTCGGGCATACTGTGGCATTGGGACGCGCGGCGAGACGCTGCGCCATCGGGCGGAGGAGGTCCAGGAGCAAATGGCCTTTCAAACCAAGGAAGACCAGGTCGCCGAGTTCCTGCGCGAGGGCATCATTGGCGGCAGGTTCGCGCGCGGCGAGAAACTGAAGCAGGTCGAAATCGCGGAGCTGCTCGGGACCAGCGTCACGCCGGTGCGCGAGGCCCTGAAGCTGTTGGAGGCCGAGGGTTATGTGCGCGGCGCCTCGCATCGCGGCGCTGTCGTCGCGCCGTTCGAGATCGAATCCGTCGAGGAGATCGTCGAGCTTCGCGTGGCGCTCGAAGGCCGTCTCATGGCGGCGGCATTGAAGCGGGTCGAGAAACGGGACATCGACGAATTGATCGCCGTGCAGGCGGAGCTCGATCGGGCGGTCGAAGAGCGGGATCGAGAGGCCGTGCGGCCGCTCAACTACCGTTTCCACCAGCGTCTTTACGCGGTCGCCGACCAGCCGCAGACCCTGGAATTCGTGCGCATCCTGTGGGCCAAGTATCCGTTCGACGTGATCAACCGAATCGCCGGGCGAATCGAGCGCGCGGCGAGCGAGCACCGGGCGATCCTCAAGGCGATGACGATGCGCGACGAAGTCGCCGCGCTGTCGGCGTTGACCGAGCACCTGCGCTCCGGCTGGATCGAATATCGCGGGTCGGCCACGGCACAGGACGAGGCCGCCACCGGTCAGGATTAGATTGGCGTGACGCCGCCGATCACGCGGCGGTCGGCGGCGTGGTTGCCTCGATCGAGGGGCGTTCGGCCATCTCGTCGGCCCAGGCGGCGAGCTTGGGACAATCCCTGCGCCATTCGAAGCCGCGCCGCGAATAGTCGAGCAGCACGGTGCAGGCGAGCGTCATCTGCGCCATGTTGAAATCGCCGCGAAGAGCCGGGCTGTCGATCTCGGCCTCGAAGAAGTCGAACATCCGCTTCGCTCGCTCGGTCTCGTGCGCGATGATCGTCGGCGAGCGCTCGTTCTCGGACCGATAGAGGTACTCGCGGCCCCAGAGCGCCACCCCGTCGAGCATGCTGCGCGCGGCGGCCTCGAGCCGGCGGATTTCCCAACCCGCCTCGTCCGGCGGTGGATCGAAGGTGGGCGCGCCGTCGAGATAGTCGAGGTAGGCGCAGATCGCCGCCGACTCCTCCATGCCGATGCCGTCGTCGCGCACCAGGCAGGGCACCCGGCCCGAGGGATTGATCTCGTAGTACGGGCTGTCGGGCCTGCGGGTCTGGGCCTCGACGATCTCGACCCGGTCTTCGAGGCCCTTCTCCAGCACCATGATCCGTGCCATCCGCGCATAGGGTGACGTCAGTGTGACATGAAGTTGCATGATCTCATCCGTCTTGGTTGGGGACTTACGGCCGGGCTCATGACCGTTCGAAATAACGCTTGAGCTCGAAATCGGTGATCCGGCGGTCGTATTCCGATTGCTCCCAGCGCGCCGCATGCAGGTAATGCTCGATCACCTCGTCGCCGATAGCGGTGCGCAGCACTTTCGATCTATCGAGGAGCCGGATCGCCTCGCGCAGGGTCTTGGGCACGTCGGGCAGGCGCTTTTTCCCGTAGGCATCGCCCCCGGTAGCGGCGTCGAGCGCCCGGCCCAGCACGACGCCGTGGAGCCCGGCGGCGACCATCGCCGCGGTGGCGAGGTAGGGGTTGGCGTCGGCGCCGGGAATGCGGCACTCGACCCGCATCGAGGGACCCGCGCCGACGACGCGGAACCCGACGGTTCGGTTGTCGCGGCCCCACACCGCCTTGGTCGGGGCGAAGGAGGCGGCCTGGAAACGCTTGTAGGAATTGACGTAGGGCGCCAGAAACAGGGTCATCTCGCGGGCCAACGCCAATTGCCCGGCAAGCCAATGACGCATGGTCGAGGACAGGCCCTCGGGCGCGACCTCGTCGGCCGACTCGGGCGCGTCGGTCGCCGCGTCCCACAGCGACATGTGCAGGTGATAGCTGTTGCCGGCGAGGTCCTCGCGCCACTTCGCCATGAAGGTGACCGCCTTGTCGTGCTGCCAGGCGATCTCCTTGACGCCGTTCTTGTAGATCGCGTGGCGGTCGGCCATCTCGAGCGCCTCAGCGTAGCGCAGGTTGATTTCCTGCTGGCCCGGGCCCCATTCGCCCTTGGAGAACTCGACCGGGATGCCGGCGCCCTCCATGCCGTTGCGCACGCTGCGGACGAAGCCCTCCTCCTTGGTCGTCTGCAGGATGTGGTAGTCCTCGACGTAGCGCCCGGTGGTCTTGAGGTCGTGGTAGCGCTTGTCGGCAGCCGTCTCGTAGGTCTCGTCGAAGAGGTAGAATTCGAGCTCCGAGCCGGTCTTGACCGTGAAACCGGCCTCGCGGGCGCGCACC
>JASLSL010000006.1 GCA_030743445.1 Alphaproteobacteria bacterium | reverse complement strand
CCCGGCAACATAACGAATCATCGCTTCGGATGAAGGGCTTTCTCCGTTGTCGATCACTCGTTGCCAAAATTCGAGCATCCGATCATCCGTAATCATCATGTAATCGCCACGAGCGACAATGTTGAATACTGAAATTTCTTCAGTTGGACCCTGCGTCTTATCAGCGCTTATCGTAAATGCCGCCCGGCTCGCCGCATCTACTAACCGTGTGATTGCGTCCTGCACAGCCCCTTTATGTGTTGGGTCGGAGACGATGATATCGTCGACATAGACGGACAAAACAAATCCGTCATCGATTAATTGCGTTATCTCCGTACCGAGTGCGCTATTCGCCAATGCGAGTGTTGCGAGCAACGATGATTGCAAAAACCCGTATGGCAAAGCATAGCCCTTGCCAATTCTTACCGTGCTTGTGGTCGCAATTTCGTTTGCTTCAGCGTAGCTAAAGCCAACACGCTTGAGTGCTCGGTTTAGTTTGCTGCGTGTAACCGAGCCATAAAAGTATTCAATGTCTAGTCGTGCGCGCCACCGGTTTGGAGTGTGCACAAGCAATGCAGCAATATGTCCGCCGCGTTTCCCAATGTGATAGCACCAACGGGGCGGACTCCATTGCCTTTGGACGCGATTAATTATATCGCCCGCAATGTCGCGATGTTCGTCGGTAGGAATATAAGCAAACCTGCCAGGACGAATTTCAAACCGGTATCGGTAATTTACTACCAATGCGCCCTTTATAGTTAATGGCCAGACCCGCAATCACGTGCAGCCAAAACACGAGACGACAGATGTCGCTCGCTAGCAACAAGATCACGCGGACCAGGCCAAGATAAAGATATGTTTTCTTCATCTGGGCTTCCTCCACCCCGACAGCCCAGCGAACGCAAACCGTTGCGTCCAGCCAATAACCAAGAAGCATGATCGCAGCAATCAGTAACCTGAAGCGATCTACCAAGCCATCCAAGGTTCATTGCAACTTACAATGGTGTTCCTAGGATCGCCATGAGGAAGCCCCTAAAGCCGGGGCAATCTAGACTATGGGTACGGCGACTTTCTCTTTCAAGACTTCGCCGTCATCAATTCTCGAATCAGAGATTTTTTAAACACGCGCAAGATTCAATATGCTTGCTTTAGACAGACTCATAACCAGACGCCCCGTGGTTAATACGTTAGAATGCGCCTATGTCGGATGACGCTTCAGGCGGTTCCGGGGGACAGCGCCAGCACGAGCGGGTCGAGGCCAACCTGCCGGGCAAGGTCTTCTTCGCCGGTCGCGACCATGCCGTCACCCTGACCGACATCTCGCTCGGCGGCGCCGGCATCGAGACCGAGACGCGCCTCCCGGTCGGCAGCCTGGTCGACCTCGACATCGGCACCGCGGGACGTTTTCCCGTCGTCGTCGCGCGCAGCCCCGAGACCGGCGCCTATGGCCTGCGCTTCGCCGTCGCCGGCACCGAGATGCAGCAATTGCAAGACGCCCTCACCAAGGCCTTCCCGGCGCTCGCGGGTTAGCAAGGCCCCTCACCCTCCCAATCTCACTTCGTTCGATCGGGTCCCTCCCTCTCCCGCATGCGGGAGAGGATATGTCGGTCGCGTCGGTAAACCCCTCTCCCGTGAAATGGGAGAGGGAGGGACCCACGAAGTGGGAGGGTGAGGGTGGCCGCGGAGCGGACGTCCAAAGGAGCGGGCCGAAATTCCCGGCCGCCTCAATCGAGGTTCTCGATCTCGACCGGGTCGATTGCTTCGGCCGGCTCGAAGCCGAACACCCGGCCGTAAAAGTAGAGCTCGCCCTCCAAGGCGCGCTTGATGTTGGCCGCTTGGCGGAAGCCGTGGCCCTCGCCCTCGAACGGGACGTAGGCGACCGGGATGCCCTTTGCCTTCAGGGCCGCGACCATCTCTTCGGCCTGACTCGGCGGCACCACCTTGTCGTCCATCCCCTGGAAGAAGATCACCGGGCAGGACAGCCCGTCGACATGCTCGATCGGCGAGCGCGCCTTGTAGACCGCCTCGTCTTGCGGCCAGCGGCCGACCAGCCGGTCGAGGTAGCGCGATTCGAACTTGTGGGTGTCGCGCGCCAAGGCCCCGAGGTCGCCGATGCCGTAATGGCTCGCCCCGGCGCGGAAGGCGTCGCGGAAGGCGAGCGCGGAGAGCGTCGTGTAGCCGCCCGCACTGCCGCCGGTGATGGCCACGCGCGCGCCATCGACCAGGCCTTGCGCGACCAAACACTTGGCGCCGTTGACGCAGTCGTCGACGTCGACCACCCCCCACTTGCCGTCGAGCCGGCGGCGATAGTCGCGCCCGAAGCCGGTGCTGCCGCCATAGTTGACGTCGAGCACCGCGAATCCACGGCTGGTCCAGTACTGGATGCGCAGGCTGAAGGCACAGCTCGTCTGCCCGGTCGGCCCGCCATGGCTCTTGACGATCAAGGGCGGCAGCGCCCCTTCGGGCCCCTCGAAGACGGCGTTGCGCGGCGGATAGAAGAAGGCGTGCGCGGTCAGCCCATCCTCGGTCGGGAAGTCCATCGGCTGGGCGATCGAGATATCGGCTGCATCGAGCGCGATTTCGGTCGAGCGTCGCAGCACCTCGGTCCTGCCATGGGCGAGGTCGACCGCGACCAATGCGGCGGCCGCGCGCAAGCCGGCGCCGACGAACACCGCACCTCCGGGACGCGCCTTGAGCCCCGCGATATCGATATACGGCACCGGGATGGTCCGCAGCGCCCCGGTCCCGACGTCGATCTCGGCGAGCTTGGCCACACCGTCGACGCCGAATGTGGTGACGATTCGCCCCGCGGCGCTGAACCCGTAGGTCGCCATGCCGAACACCCAGTGCGGCAGGCCGAATTCGGCCTCGAGCGGGAAGACCGCATCGGCCTCGCCTTCCCCGTCCAAGCGGTAGAGGTTCCACCAACCGCTCCGGTCCGAGGCGAAATAGAGCTCGCCCGTGGGCGCGAATTCGGGCTGGAAGATCGACTCGTCCGCCCCGCCGGCGACGCGGCCCGGGTCGACCACGCCACCCGTACCGTCGAGCCCGACGATCATCAGTTCGGTGCCGTCCCACGGCATGTTGGGGTGGTTCCACTGGATCCAGGCGAGCCGTCCGCCGTCCGGCGATAGCCTGGGCGCCGCATAGAAGTCGGCGCCCGAGGCCAACACCTCGACCGTGCCATGGAAGCCGACGGCGACCAGCTCGTTGGCCGGCTCGTGCTTTTCGTTTTCCGCTGGCGGCGTGTGATCCTCGCGCACCGCGACGAGCCGCGAGTGCGCCCGGTCGACGATCAGATCGGCGAAACGGTACGGGCCTTCCGGCGTCAGGGCTTGCGGTTTGCCGCCCGATTCCCGGACGTAGATCCGCTGGTCGGAATCGTTGCAGAACCAAACCGTGCCGTTGTCGACCGCGAAAGCGCCGCCGCCATATTCGTGCGCCCGGGTGCGGGCGCTGAATTCGGGTGCGATGACATCCGCGATCTCGCCCGCGGCGTCGCGCCGGACGATCGCGGTGCGGCCCTTTTCCGCCGGGCGCAGCTCGATCCAATAAGTATCGTCGCCGTCGATCGCGATCTGCCCGAGCCCGATACTGCCTTCGACGATGCGCGCCGCCGTGATCGGCGAGACCCAGGCGCCATGGGGCGCTTCTTGCGGTTCAGGCATGCGGCGGCTCCTCCCCCTCGGTCCCCGAGATTAGCCAACGGCGTCTGGCCGCACCACCCACGTCCGGCCGGGGACCGCGACATTTCCCCTCGGCCCCCCGTCCATGTTATTAGGGCTCAGGCGAAGCCCAAGACGGAGGAAACGCCTGTGGCCGACCGACCCGGAGTGCTCGTCCTCAACGGGCCCAATCTCAACATGCTGGGGGTGCGCGAGCCGGACATCTACGGCAGCGAAACCCTCGACGACATCGAGGCCGCGTGCACCGCCGAGGGCGAGGCGCTGGGTCTCGCCGTGGATTTCCGCCAGTCGAACGACGAGGGCGAGCTGGTGACCTGGATCCAGGAGGCGCACGAGAACCACGCCGGCATCGTCATCAACGCCGGCGCCTTCACCCACACCTCGGTGGCGCTGCTGGATGCGCTGTCGCTGGTCGAGCCGCCGGTGATCGAGGTCCATCTCTCGAACATCTTCGCGCGCGAGGAGTTCCGCCATCACTCCTATATCTCGCCGGTCGCGGCGGGGGTGATCTGCGGCTTCGGGGCCAAGGGCTATATCCTGGCGCTTCAAGCCATGGCCCCATTAGTCAATGCAAACGGGGGCGGCTGATGGCCAAGGCCGTGAAACTGAAGGTCGACCGCGAGGTCATCCAGGAGCTGACCGACCTTCTGGAAGAGCTCGGCCTGACCGAGATCGAGGTTTCGGAGGGCGGCAAGAGCGTGCGCGTCGCCCGCTTACCCACCGGTGCCGCGTCCCCCTCGATGGCATCGCAAGCGCCAGAGGTGGCGGACGCCACGGCGGCGGACCAACCGCCAGCCGGTGTCGTCGGGGCGGTGCATTCGCCGATGGTCGGCACGGTCTACCGGGCGGCGCAGCCGGGCGACCCGCCGTTCGTCAATGTCGGCGACGAGGTGACCGAGGGTCAGACCTTGATGATCGTCGAGGCGATGAAGGTCATGAACCCGATCCCGGCACCCCACGGCGGCCGGGTCCGGGATATCCTGGTCGAGGACTCCCAACCGGTCGAGTTCGGCGACGTCCTGCTGATTGTCGAGTGACGCGCCTTGTTCGATAAGGTCCTGATCGCCAACCGGGGCGAGATCGCGTTGCGCATCCACCGGGCCTGCCGCGAGATGGGCATCCAGACGGTGGCGGTGCACTCGACCGCCGACGAGACGGCGATGCATGTGCGGCTCGCCGACGAGTCCGTCTGCATCGGCCCGCCGCCGTCGCGCGACAGCTACCTCAACGTGCCGGCGATCCTGTCGGCGGCGATGATCACCGGGGCCGATGCGATCCATCCCGGCGTCGGGTTCCTCGCCGAGAACGCCAACTTCGCCGCCCTGGTCGAGGAGCACGGCTTCACCTTCATCGGGCCCGAGCCCGAGCACATGCGGCGCATGGGCGACAAGATCGAGGCCAAGGCGCTGGCGGTGGAATTGGGCCTACCGGTCGTGCCGGGCTCCGGCGGTGCGATCGAGGACGACGGCGAGGCGCTGAAGATCGCCCGGGAGATCGGTTTCCCGGTGCTGGTCAAGGCGGCGGCCGGCGGCGGCGGCAAGGGCATGACCGTGGCCGAGACGGCGGAGGATCTGCCCGAGACGCTGGCGATGTGCCGGCGCGAGGCCAAGGCGAATTTCGGCCACGACGCGATCTACCTCGAGAAACTGCTGACCCATCCGCGCCACATCGAGGTCCAGGTACTGGGCGACGGCCGGGGCGAGGTGGTGCATTTCGGCGAGCGCGATTGCTCGCTGCAGCGCCGCCACCAGAAGATCCTGGAGGAGGCCCCCTCCCCCGCCCTCGACCCGGCGACCCGCCTGTCGATCGGCGAGACCGTGACCGAGGCGATGAAGAAGCTCGACTACCGCAGCGCCGGCACCATCGAGTTCCTCTACGAGGACGGTGCGTTCTACTTCATCGAGATGAACACCCGCCTGCAGGTCGAGCACCCGGTGACCGAGATGATCTGCGGCGTCGACCTGGTGCGCGAGCAGCTGCGCATCGCGACCGGCGCGCCGCTCGGCTACGGCCAGGACGAAATCGCCTCGAGCGGCCACGCCATCGAATGCCGGATCAACGCCGAGAACCCGGAGAGCTTCCGGCCCGCACCTGGCCGGGTCAGCGAGTACCATGCGCCGGGCGGGCTCGGCGTACGCGTCGACTCCGCACTCTACTCCGGCTACACCGTACCGCCGCATTACGACAGCCTGGTCTCCAAGCTGATCGTCCACGGCACGACCCGTAACGAATGCCTAATGCGGCTGCGCCGGGCGCTCGAGGAATACGTGATCGGCGGCATCGAGACGACGATCCCATTGCACCAGCGATTGATCTCGGAGCCGCGGTTCCTTAATGGTGACTATGACATCCACTGGCTCGAGGCGTGGATCGAGGGCGCCGACGGGCCGGCGGAGACCGAGGACACGGGATAGCGCGCCATGGAGATGCCGGACCTGACCCCCGACATGCTGCTCAAGGCCTATGCCGTGGGCGTGTTTCCGATGGCCGAGGACCGCGGCGACCCGGAGCTGTTCTGGGTCGACCCTAGGATGCGCGGCATTATTCCGCTGGAGCGCTTCCACGTCCCGCGCCGGTTGCGGCGCACGGTCCGGAGCGGCCGCTTCGAGGTCACCTTCGACCGCGACTTCGAGGGCGTGATCGAGGGCTGCGCGGCGTCGACCGCGGGCCGGCCACGGACCTGGATCAACGACCGCATCATCGAGCTCTATACCTCGCTGCACCACAGCCGGCACGCCCACAGCGTCGAGTGCCGGCGCGACGGGGAGTTGGTCGGCGGACTCTACGGGGTGTCGCTGAAGCGCGTGTTCTTCGGCGAGAGCATGTTCAGCGAGGCGCACGATGCCAGCAAGGTCGCGCTGGTGCACTTGGCCGCCCGCCTGATCGCCGGCGGCTACAGCTTCATCGACACCCAGTTCATCACCAAGCACCTCAGCCGTTTCGGCGCCGTCGAGGTGCCGCGCAACGAATACCGGGTGATGCTGGCCGAGGCGCTGAGAGGCGAGGCCACGTTCGCGAACGGCGCCGGCGCCGAGGACCTGGAGGCGATTCTCAGGCGCTAGCCGCCCGATGCTTTTTGCGAAGCCCAGATCTTCGGACTTAAGGCCGAGCCTGAGTTTTACTTGGACCCCCTCCCCCTAACCCCCTCCCTCGTAGGGGAGGGGGAATAAACATTTCGGCCTGCACTGTTTTCCCCTCCCCCTTGAGGGGGAGGGTTAGGGGAATTTGGGTCTCGTCTAAATCACCCCCTCACGTCATCCCGGCCGATTGAGCGAAGCGAATGAGAGCCGGGACCCAGTCCCGAGGACAAGCGGGTCGTCTGGTCGCCTCGCGGGGTTGACGGAATGGGTCCCGGGCCTCGCCCTGTCGAAGTACGAGGGCCGATGAGCGCCAGGTTCAGCGCCGCGAACCTGGAGGCGCTTCTGTCTCGCCAGACGCCTTCTTGGTGGTCTTACATTCCAACACCCAGACATCGTAGACCGGGTGCTCGAGCCCGTTCAACGCCGGGCTCGAGGCGAACATCCAGCCGTGGAACAGGTCGATCGGCTGCTCGCCCGAACGGACCTCGTAGATATCGAGATAGGCCGCCGATTCCGGCGGCTCCTCGGGCGGCGTCCGGTTGCAGGTCCGAATCACGATATAGAGCGAGCCGAACCTGACCGCGCGGTCGATCGGCGCCTCGAAGGTCAGGACCCGGGCCGTCACCTTGTCGAGCCCCTGCAGGACCACGGTGTCGCCGTCGATCGCCTGGGCAGGCGTCGCGAGCGCGGCGCAAGCCGCCACAACCGTTGCAATTGGGCGTAAGCGTCCCATGACCGGGTTATTTTGTGTCACCGGCGGGGCTTGTCCACCCCGGGCCGGCGCTTGACGGGACAATACTAGTTCTTCTTGTCCGGGTCGTCGTCTTCGGTGACCAGGAAGATCACCTTGCCGAGGAGTTCCTCGAGCGAGATCACGTCCTTGGTATCGGCGAGTTCCTTGCCGGGTTCGATGAAGGTTTCCTTACCGCCGGGCTCGAGCTTGATGTATTTGTCGCCGAGGAGCCCGTTGCTCGACACCCGGACCAGCGTGTCCGTGGGCAGCTTGACGCTCGGGATCACGGTCATGGTGACGACGGCGCGATAGTCCTCGGGGTCGATGCGCTGGTCGATGACGCTGCCGACCTTGACCCCGGCGATGCGCACATCGCTGCCGACCACCAAGCCATCGATCGAACTGAACTTGGCCTTCACCTGGTAGCCCTCGACCGGCTTGAGGTCGCTGCTGTTATAGGAGATCAACAGGAACACGCCGGCGACGATCAGGACGACACCGCCGAGAACGGTTTCGATTACGTTGCGTTTCATTTCAAAAGACTTCCGAATGGGTTCTTTTTCGGTTCGGGCTTTTCGCCTTCTTGCCTGGCTTTTCTTTCCTTTTTTTCCTTCTTACGCTTGTCGCGACGGGCCTCGGCGTCGAGGACGATCTTCTCCAACAATTCCTCGAAGAGGATCGAATCCTGCGTGTATTCGAAGGCATCGCCCGACTTCATCATTTCTTCCTCGCCGCCGGGATCGAGCTTGATCAGCTTGCCGCCGAGCATGCCCTTGCTGACGATCATCGCGACGCTGTCGATGGGCAGTTGGTATCGGTTGTCGATCGCCATGGAAATGGTGGCTTGGTGCCCGTCGTGCTCGTAAACCTTGCCGGTGACCGAACCGACCTTGACCCCGGCGAGCAGCACTTCGGTGCCGATGCCGACGCCGTCGATGCCGCCGTAGGTGGCGAAGACCTCGTAGCCGTCGACCAGCTTCTTCGGGCCGCCGCTCGACGAGACCAGGATCACGAAGATGCCGACGACGACGACCGCGGCGCCGACGAGAATGTTGACGACCTCGCGGTTCATCGGCAGCCCTGCCTCACGACGGGGACCAGGGTTCGTAGTCGCCGGTCGCCTTCGCGCGGTGGCCGCCTTCCAAGGGATGCCCCGGCGGCCGGTAAGCCGCGGCGGTGCCGGTCGGATTGGGTTGGTGTTCCTTCTGCCACGGGTGTGCCGCCACGCCGCTCGGCAGGTCGTCCACCGTATGGTGCAGCCAGGCGTTCCACTCGGGCGGCACACGGCTCGCATCGTCCTCGCCCCGGTAGATGACCCATCGCTTGCGGCGCCGGTTCTTCGGTTCCCGGCGCTCC
>JASLSL010000005.1 GCA_030743445.1 Alphaproteobacteria bacterium | reverse complement strand
CCATGGATATGACCTTCAGCAATGAAGATCTCGCGTTCCGCGACGAGGTGCGGGCCTTTCTCGAGGAGGCCTACACCGGCGATCTGCGCGAGAAGGTGGCGATCTCGCCGACCGGCTATCTCGATCCCGAAACCCAGCGTCAGTGGCAGCAGACGCTCTACCGCCAAGGCTGGGCCGCGCCGCGCTGGCCCAAGGAATACGGCGGCACCGGGTGGACGCCGACCCAGAACTACATCTGGGAGAACGAGATGGCGGCGGCCGGCGCGCCGCGCCTGATCGGCTTCGGCGTCCGGATGTGCGGGCCGGTGATCATGCAATACGGCACGCCGGAGCAGAAATCGCACTACCTGCCGCGGATCCTGTCGTTTGAGGATTGGTGGTGCCAGGGCTATTCGGAGCCGGGCTCGGGCTCGGACCTCGCCTCGCTCGGCACGCGCGCGGTACGCCATGGCGACGAATACGTGGTCAACGGCTCGAAGATCTGGACCACGCTGGCGCAGCACGCCGACTGGATCTTCTGTCTCGTGCGCACCAGCCAGGAGGAGCGCCGGCAGGACGGCATCAGCTTCCTTCTGATCGACATGAAGACGCCGGGGATTTCCGTCGAGCCGGTGCTGTTGATCGACGGCATCCCGGCGGGCGAGCACGAGGTCAACCAGGTCTTCTTCGAGGACGTGCGGGTCCCGGTCGAGAACCGCATCGGCGAGGAGGGCAGGGGCTGGACCTACGCCAAGTTCCTGCTCGAGTTCGAACGCGGCGGCTCGCACAGCGCGCAACTGAAGGCGGCGATCGCCAAGGTCAAGAAGATCGCCGCCTCGGAATCCTCCGGCGGCGGGCGGTTGATCGACGATTTTGATTTCCGAGCCCGGCTGGTCCGGATCGAGATCAAGGTCTCGGGCGTCGAGGCCAACGAGCTCAGGATTTTAAGTGCGCTGAGCGGCGGCAAGCGGCCGGGCCCGGAATCGTCACTTCTTAAGATGCGTGGCTCGGAGCTGACCCAGGCGGTGACCGAGATGGCGCTCGAGGCGGTCGGCTACGGCGCCGTGCCGGACGATCGCGACGGCCTGACCTTCGGCAGCAATATCGAGCCGATCGGCCCCGACTACGCCGCCGTCGTGGCGCCGAAGTATTTCAATTACCGCAAGGTGTCGATCTACGGTGGCACCAACGAGATCCAGCGCAACATCATCGCCAAGCACATCTTGGGGCTGTAGTTACCCTTCACACGCTCCCCCCGCCGCCGCGGGGGTCGCCCCTCACCCGCTCGCATTCGCTCGCCACCCTCTCCCGCAATCGGGAGAAGGTTATTCCTGCCGACCTTGATGCCAATGCCCCTCTCCCGTGAGAACGGGAGAGGGAGGGACCCGCCGCGAAGCGGTGGGAGGGTGAGGGTAATAAGGATCACCCGCCGCGAAGCGGTGGGAGGGTGAGGGTAATAAGGATCACCCGCCGCAAAGCGGTGGGAGGGTGAGGGGCCTTCAGCCCTGCTTCGCCTTGATGCCCTCCCAGACCGGGCGGAAGTCGTAGGTCGGGTAGAACTCGGTCGAGAACCCGCCCCAGGCCGACTGCTCGATCGCCAGGTTGACGTCGCGCAACCGGTGGCCAGGCACGCGTAGGGTCACGACCTGACCGATCCCCATCATCACGTACCAACTGACGACTTCGATGCCGTCGGGCGGGAACTTCTTCCAGAATTCGCTCTTTTCGAGCTTGGCGTTGATCTCGCCCAGATTCTTGTCCTGCTGATGCCTTAGCATGACGGTCAGCAGGATATGGCCTTCTTCAGCGGTCATGGTTGCACCCCCGTGAGATTAGCCTCTCGAGAGATTAGCGGCGGTAGCGGCCGCTTGGCCAGCCGTGGCGATTTCGGCTAACGTTCGGACAGCAGCGCACAACCCGGGGAGCGCCCAGACCGTGAAGTTCGGAATCCTGTTCACCTCGCATCCCGACGTCGAGAAAGAACCCTATCCACACCGTACGGTCCACGCGCGCGTGACCCAGGAGATCGTCGAGGCGGACAAGCTCGGCTACGACATCGCCTGGATCGCCGAGCACCATTTCTCCAATACTTACGGCATCCTGCCCGACCCGTTCGTCTATGCCGCCTACCTGGCGACGCAGACCGAGCGCATCGCATTGGGCAGTGCCGTGATGACCCTGCCGCTGCACAACCCGGTGCGGATCGCCGAGACCGCCGCCTTCGTCGATATTCTGACCGGCGGCCGCTTCATGCTGGGGCTCGGCTCCGGCTACCGACCCTACGAGTTCGAGGGCCTCGGCGTGCCGTTCGACGAGCGCCGCGACATCCAGGAGGAAGCGCTGCCGATCGTCCTCGACGCCTTCCACAAGGGCAAACTCGCGCACGGCGACAAGTATTTCGACGTCAATGTCGGCGACGACTACGAGATTTTCCCGAAGAGTTTGCAGCAGCCGCACCCGCCGCTCTACATGGCGGCCGGCACCGAGCGTTCGATCGGCTATGCGGCGGCCCACGGCATGGGGTTGATGCTCTCGACCCTGCCCGGCTTCGAGACCCTGGCGGGGCAGATCGATTTCTATCGCTCCCGGATGGCCGACGCGCCGGCGCCGTGGAACGGCAATCCGGCCTTCGGCCAGGTCGACATCGCGCGCTGGGTCTATGTCGCCGAATCCGACGCCAAGGCCAAGGATGACAGTGCTGAGGGCATTGTTCGCCACATATCCGCCTTCATGGGCAAGGCCACCGCGGGCTATCTCGGCAGCGTATCGGAGAAGGGCGGCGACGAGCTCGACTACGACGAGCTGGCCGCGACGACGCTGTTGCACGGCTCGCCCGACACGGTGATACGGCGGCTCAAGGAATTGCAGGCGGCGACCGGACTGTCGTCGCTGGTGCTGCACTACCCGCCCTATTACGGGCCGGAGAAATCGCTGAAGATGCTGCGGCTGTTCGCCAAGGAAGTCCTGCCCGAGTTCCAGGGCGAGGTGGCGAGCAGCGCCGCCGATTGAATTCAGGGAAGGGCGCGACGCCCAACGTGTATTCGCTGTCGCTTTATTAACGTTAGTATTGAAATGCGGGATTGAATAGTGAATTCAATACATTAATATAGATGGCGCGTGGCATTCGCATCACATCGGGCGGACGGGCGAAACGCCACCAGGATTTGGAGGATCATTCACCGGAACTTGCACGGAGGGGAGGCAAGATGCCGAACGTTTCTGACATTCTCGAGAAAAAGGGCACCGAGGTGCAGTGCATCGACCCGGGCCAGTCGGTCGTCAACGCGGCGCGCCAGTTGCGGGGTGCTGGAATCGGCGCTCTCGTTGTGACGGAAGGCGGAAATGGCGAAGATCCGGGCAAGGTCATCGGGATCATTTCCGAGCGCGACATTATCGCCGGCATCGCTGGCCACGGGGAAGCCATACTCGACAAGCCGGTGGTCGAGCTGATGTCGAGCGCTGTTGCGAGCTGCACGCGGGAAGAGAACATCACCATCGCGATGGACAGGATGGTCGAAGGGAAATTCCGCCACCTGCCGGTGATCGAGGACGACGAGCTCAAGGGGATCGTGAGCATCAGCGATGTTGTCCGCCTCCGGATCAACGACCTGATCGACATTATCAAAGCCTGACGACTACGGTTTGGCGCGTTCTAACTCGATCCTCGCGGCGACGTACTCGACGAGATGTTTCGCGCCGGTCTCCAGCGTCGCCTCGAAGTGGGCGCGCGCCACGGTGGCGCGGCCGCGCGATTGCTCCAACATACTGAGGAAGTAGTGCGCCTGCACCTGCCGGCGCTGGCGTAGCTTGGGACCAGACTTGTCGGCGGCCTTCAGGGCGTCTGCGGCATCGAGCTTCCCGAGATACACTCGGAACAAGGGCCCCGGCCAAAGCGACCGATCGACTTCCTCCGCGTTCCGGCGAAGTTCGGCCGCGCCGTCCTTGCCCGCACGCCGGACCGCGAGATAGGTCCAGAGATGGGCCAACGGGTAGGGGAAGGCCATGCCCATCGCCTTGCGGAAATCCTCGGCGGCGGCCGGATAATGACCGTCCATGTATCGGGTCAGGCCGCGCATCACCTGGGCCATCGGCTCGAACGAGTTGAGCCCGAGCGCCATATCGTAGTCGGCGCCGGCACGTCCGATCTCGCCCTGGAAGAAGTACGTCGTGCCGCGGTCCCGAAAGGCGCCGGAGAAGTTTGGGGACAGTTCTATCGCCTGGTCGAAATCGGCGAGCGCCCGGTCGTACTGGCCGAGGCCGTGACGCGCCTCGCCGCGTCGGCGCAGCGAGGTCGCGGAGTAGGGGTTCAGCTTTAACGCTTGGTCGAAATCCGCGATCGCCAGGTCATAGGCGCCGGACTCGTTGTAGGCCTGGCCGCGGGTCCGGTACATGGTCGCCAGGTTCTCGGCCTCGAGCTCGCCCGAGCGAATGGCGCGCGAGCAGACGTCGACGTCCATGGCGATGCTGCCGGTGCGCTCGAAGCACATCTCGACATCGGCGCTCCAATCGGCGAACGCGGCGCCGCTCGCAAAGACCAGCGCCGTCCCCCAATAGAAGAATGCGCGCAAGGCGCCTAGCTGCCGGCGCCGACCGCCTTCCAATACTCCGCGTTCAGGAAGTTAATGAAGGCGTCATGCTGGGTCTGGAGGCAGCGGCGCATGCTGCCGAGCATGCTGCGGCGGACAGCGAACTCGCAGAAATCTAGCGCGTCGCGCGCCATCTTCGCCGCATTCTCGGAATTCCCGGCGCCCTCGGACTTGCTCAAGGCGCCACGCCACAGGTCCTGCAGGTCGCTCATGTCCGGATTGCCGCGCCGGGGCAGGCGATTGATCAGCCGGCCGGTGATGCGCGCCGCCGCCATGCGGCCGCCGTTGCCGTCGACGATGGTCGAGCCCAATTGGCGCAGATTGCCCGACGCGATCAGGATGTCCTGTTCGGTCAGCGGATTGGGGTCGCCCGGCACCGGCTCGGGCGCCAGCGACGCGTTCTTGCCGACCGCGACCGCGACACGGACGAGCCCGAGGCGGTCCATCTCGGCCTGGGGCA
>JASLSL010000004.1 GCA_030743445.1 Alphaproteobacteria bacterium | reverse complement strand
GGTTTTCTGCCAGCTGCTGATGGCCGACGAGGTCAACCGAGCGAGTCCCCGGACCCAATCGGCGCTGCTGCAGGCAATGCAGGAGGGCCGGGTCTCGGTCGCCGGCCAGTACCACCCGCTGCCCGAGCCGTTCCACGTCCTGGCGACGCAGAACCCGCTGGAGCAGGAAGGCACCTATCCGTTGCCCGAAGCCCAGCTCGACCGGTTCCTGATGCAGATCGACGTCGGGTATCCGGATCACGATTCGGAGCGCCACATGATGCTAGCGACGACCGGAACCGGCGAGGAGACGCCGCCCGATGTGCTGACCGCCGACGAACTGATGGCGGCGCAACGGCTCGTCCGGCGGGTTCCGGTCGGCGAGAGCGTCATCGACGCGATCCTCACGGTGGTCCGCGCTGGCCGTCCCGAGCTGTCCGACATTTCGGAGGTGATCTCGCACGTCGCCTGGGGACCGGGGCCACGAGCGAGCCAGGCGTTGATGCTGGCGTCCAGGGCGCGCGCCCTGATCGACGGGCGCCTGGCGCCCTCGGTCGAGGACGTGTTGGATCTTGCCATGCCGGTACTGCGCCACCGCATGGCGCTCAATTTTGCGGCCCGGGCCGAAGGATTCACCATAGAGTCGATCATCGAGCGGCTGTGCGAGCCGCTGCGCTGAACCGCAATCCCGGAGAGGAAATGGCGACCGCGGAGCCTCAACTGAAGCTGAGACAGCGGGCGGAGCAGCAGGCCGCCAAGCTTCCGCCGTTGCTCGTTGCCGCCGAACGCGTCGCCGCGACGGTGGTCCAGGGGGTCCACGGCCGCCGCCGGGTCGGCCAGGGCGAGACGTTCTGGCAGTTCCGGCGTTATGGACCCGGCGATTCCGCCTCCTCCATCGACTGGCGGCAATCAGCCAAATCGCAACACCTGTTCATCCAGGAGACCGAGTGGGAGGCGGCGCAGACCGTATGGCTGTGGCGGGATACCTCGCCCTCGATGCTCTACCGCTCTTCCGACGACCTCCCGACCAAGGCGGAGCGCGCCGACCTGCTGCTGCTGGCGATGGCTGCGATGCTGGTGCGCGGCGCCGAACGATTCGCGCTGCTCGGCACCGGATTGACGCCGTCCTCGGGCCGCGCCGCCTTCCATCGCCTCGCCGATATCGTCATGCGGCGACCGGAGGTCCGCGAGGGACTGCCGCCCTTCGAACCGCTGCCGCGTCATGCCCAGATCGTGCTGATCGGGGACTTCCTCTCGCCACCCGCCGAAGTGCGCCAGGCGATCCAGGCGCTCGCCGCGCGCGGCGTGAGCGGCCAAATGCTTCAAGTGCTGGATCCGGCCGAGGAGAGCCTGCCGTTCGATGGCCGTATCCGGTTCCACGGATTGGAAGGCGAGCCGTCGACCCTGATCAACCGCACCGAATCGGTGCGCGGCGATTACACCCAGCGGATCGCCGACCACCGGGCGGCACTCGCCGACATCGCTCGCCACGTGGGATGGGGTTTTATCAGCCACCGCATCGACCGGCCGCCACAAAACGCGTTGCTGCCGCTCTACATGGCGCTGGCACCGAAGGCGAAGGCCTAGAGATGTCGTGTGACAAGCGGGAGCCGGCGCGATGATCGATTTCGGCGGATTCGCCTTCGCCAACCCGTGGATGCTGGCCGCCCTGCCCCTGGTGCCGATTCTCTGGTGGTTGCTGCGCATCACTCCACCAGCGCCTGAAATCGTCCGCTTTCCGGCGATTCGGCTGTTGTTCGGATTGGAGGGCGCCGAGAAGACACCGGCGACGTCGCCGCTCTGGCTGGTCATTCTTCGGCTCATGATGGCGACCTTGTTGATCCTGGGTCTGGCGCGCCCGTTGCTGAACCCGGACGCGCGGCTTGCGGGTAGTGGGCCGCTGCTGCTTGTGGTCGACGACGGTTGGGCGTCGGCGCGCGATTGGCCGGTACGCCAGGCGGCGATGCGCGAGGCGATCGATCAGGCGGGACGAAACGACCGCAGGGTGATTCTGCTGACCACGGCACCCACGGCGGCGGGTAAGGCGCCGGCGGCGACCGACCTGCTGCTGCCGAGCCAGGCCCAGGGGCTCGCCGACGCGATCCAACCGAAACCGTGGCCGTACGACCGGGAAGCGGCGATCGCGGCGCTGGAGGCAATCGCGGTCGAAAGTTCGATGCCGGTCCTCTGGCTGAGCAATGGGCTGCACGACGCATCGGTGACCCGCCTCGCAGCCCGCCTGCAGCGTTTCGGGACGCTCCGCGTCAAGGCCGATCCGGTCGGACGACTGCCGCGCCTGCTGCTGCCACCCGAAACCAGGGGCATGAAGCTGACCGTCAACGTGCGTCGCGCGGCGACGCCGATTGCCGCGCACTCGCGGCTCAGGGGCCGCGCCGCCGACGGACGGGTGCTGGTCCAGGAGACCGCCAGCTTCGCGCCGGGTGAGGCCACCGCGGCAGTGACGTTGGAGTTGCCGATCGAGCTGCGCAACGAATTGACGCGCCTGGAGTTGGTCGACGAGGCGACGGCCGGCGCCGTCGTCCTGCTGGACGAACGCTGGCAACGCCGGCCGGTCGGCCTGATATCGGACCAGCCGCTCGGGTCGGGGCCCGTGTTGTTGTCGGACATCTATTACATCGAGCGGGCGCTGAATCCGTTCAGCGAGGTCCGGCGCGGCGCGGTTGCGGCGCTCGTCGGTGCCGGACGGTCGGTGATCATCGTACCTGACAGCCAACCCCTACAGCCCGACGACCGGCGCAAGCTCGACGCCTGGATCAAGCGTGGGGGACTGGTCCTGCGCTTCGCCGGACCGCGCCTCGCGCGCGGTGACCGCGGTGATAAGGATCCGTTGACCCCGGTGCCGCTGCGCGTTGGCGGACGGGCGCTCGGCGGCGCCTTGTTGTGGACCGAACCGGCGCGCCTCGCGCCATTCGACGAGAACAGCCCTTTCCTGGGTTTGAAGATCCCGAGCGACGTGACAATCGCCCAACAAGTCCTGGCCGAGCCGTCGCTCGATCTCGCCGAGCGGACCTGGGCCCGGCTGACCGACGGAACACCGTTGGTGACCGCCGAGCGCCGCGGTGACGGCTGGCTGGTGCTGGTTCACACAACCGCCAGTACGGCCTGGAGCAACTTACCTTTGTCGGGGCTGTTCGTCGAAATGTTACGGCGTGTCGTGACCCTCAGCCAAAGGGTCGCCGAGCAGGGATCGCAAAGTCGGCCGTTGCCGCCTCTCGAATTGCTTGATGGGTTCGGGCGCGCGATCAAGCCACCGCCGACGGTCGGAACGATCGACGCCAGCGCGTTCGCCGCCGCCAGGGCGGCGCCCGGAACGCCGCCCGGCTATTACGGGACCGAGGATTCGCGCCGCGCCCTCAATTTGTCGCCGCAGGCGGCTACGCTTGCACCGATCCGGGAGCTGCCGGCGGGCGTCGAGCTCGCGGATTACGCGCGTTCGGAGGAAATCGACCTGAAGCCATGGATTCTGGCGCTGACGCTGCTGCTGTTGGTGGCCGACTCCGCCGCGACCTTGGTCCTGCGCGGATTGCTGCCGATGCCGTGGCGGCGATTGTCGCGGGCCGCGACGGGTGCCGTGTTGGCCGCGGTCCTGCTATTCCCGGCCGCGAACGAGACGCGGGCCCAGTCCGCGAAGAGCCCCGAGGCATTCGCGCTCGAGGCGACCCTGAAGACGCGTCTCGCCTATGTGCTGACGGGACAGCCGGATTCCGACGAGATCAGCCGCTCGGGTCTGACCGGGCTCAGTATGGTCGTCAGCCAGCGCACGGCGGCAGAGCTGGGAACACCGATCGGTGTCGATATCGCGCGCGACGAACTGGCATTCTTCC
The DNA here is from genome assembly GCA_030743445.1 of Alphaproteobacteria bacterium. Lineage (GTDB taxonomy): Bacteria > Pseudomonadota > Alphaproteobacteria > UBA8366 > UBA8366 > JASLSL01. The sequence continues at coordinate 16,307 of JASLSL010000004.1, read as the reverse complement.
CGCTACTCTATTGGCCGGTCGACCCGAGTCAGCCGGCACCCACACCACCGGCCATTCGCCGGCTCAACCGGTATCTGGCCGACGGCGGCACGATCCTGTTCGATACCCGCGACCGCACGGTTGGCGGCGGCCTGTTCGGCGCCGGCGCTCAGGCGCTGCAGCGCCTCGCCCGCGGCCTCGACCTGCCGCCGCTGTCGCCGGTGCCGCCCGACCACGTGCTCACTAAGTCCTTCTATTTAATGCAGGATTTCCCTGGCCGCTGGACCGGCGGACAGGTCTGGGTCGAACGGCCGGGCGAACGGGTCAACGACGGCGTCTCGAGCATCATCGTCGGCAGTCACGACTGGGCCGCGGCCTGGTCGATGGACCTTGCGGGCCGGCCGGTGTTCCCGGTCGTGCCGGGCGGCGAGAAGCAGCGCGAGGCGGCGTTTCGGTTCGGGATCAACCTGGTCATGTACGCGCTCACCGGGAACTACAAGGCCGACCAGGTGCATATCCCCGCGATCCTTGAACGCTTGGGGCAATAGGCAGGGCGATCGGACATGAGCTGGACCACCCTCGACTTCGCACCGATGCTGCCATGGCCGCTGCTCGCCGGCCTCGGCGTCCTGACGGTGTTGACGGCGGGACTTATCCTCTACGCCCGGGCGAGCGGCGCCTGGTTGCGGGTAGCGGCGCTGGCGGCACTGATGCTGGCGCTCCTGAACCCGGCACTGATCGAGGAGCAGCGCGAACCCCTGCGCGACGTTGCGGTCGTGGTCGTCGACGACACCCCAAGCACGGCGACAGGAAAGCGCCGTCAACAGATCGAAGACGCGCTCGCCGGACTCGAGAAGCGCTTCGAGAAGATGGTCGACACGCTGGAGGTCCGGATCGTACGGGTGCGCCATGACAGCATCGCCGCGGCGGGCGAGGGAACGCGTCTGTTCCGGCCACTCCGCGAGGCCTTCGCCGGGATCCCGGCGCGGCGCGCCGCGGCCGTGATCCTGCTGACCGACGGACAGGTCCACGACGCGCCGAAGGGGGGTGCGGAGGCGACCTTACCGGCGCCACTCCACGTCCTGCTGGCCGGCCGGCCGGGCGAGAAGGACCGGCGGCTGGTCATCGTCAAGGCGCCGAAATTCGGCATCGTCGGCAGCACGATCGAGACCACTGTGCGCATCGAGGATGCGAGCGCGCGCAAAGGTGGCAAGACGCGTCTGACCGTGCGCCGCGACGGCGGTCCGGAGAAGACGATCGAAGTTCCGATCGGGGTCGACCACGGGATCGAATTCAAGCTCGAACATGGCGGGCCAAGCGTATTCGAGCTTTCGGTGGCGGCTGGCGCCGACGAGCTAACCCTCGACAACAACCGCGCGGTGGTTTCGGTCAACGGGGTGCGCGACCGCCTGCGCGTGCTGTTGGTCTCGGGCGAGCCGCACGCGGGCGAGCGGACCTGGCGCAACTTGTTGAAGGCGGACCCGTCGGTCGATCTGGTGCATTTCACGATCCTGCGTCCGCCGGAAAAACAGGACGGCACGCCGATCAACGAGCTGTCGTTGATCTCGTTCCCGACCCGCGAGCTGTTCGAGGTCAAGCTCGAGGACTTCGACCTGGTGATCTTCGACCGGTATCGCCGGCGCGGCGTGCTGCCCCCGGTTTACCTGCAGAATATCGTCGACTACATCCGCCAGGGCGGCGCGCTGCTGGAAGCGGTCGGGCCGAGCTTCGCCACGCCGTTCAGCATCTACCGCACACCGCTCGGCAAGGCGCTGCCGGGCGAACCCACGGGCAAGGTCTTCGAGCGTGCATTCCGTCCCGAAGTGACCAAGCTGGGACTGCGTCATCCGGTGACGGCCACCCTTCCGATCAGCCCGCGCGCGCGCAGCGGCAAGGCAAAGTGGGGTCGCTGGTTTCGCCAGATCGAGGTCGAAGCCTCGCGCGGCCGTATCCTGATGGCCGGCGTCGAGAACCGGCCGCTTCTGATCCTGGACCGCTTCGGCGAAGGCCGGGTGGCGCAGCTGAACAGCGACCATATTTGGCTTTGGTCCCGCGGTTTCGAGGGTGGCGGCCCGCACGGCGAGTTGTTGCGCCGGGTTGCGCACTGGCTGATGAAGGAACCGGATCTCGAGGAGAACGATCTGCGGGCCACGGTGCGCGGCGATCGGCTCGAGATCATCCGCCGTAGCCTGCGCCCGGATGCCCGTCCGGTCGAGCTTACGGGGCCCGACGGCAAGACCCGCAAGATCGAGCTCGCCGAGGACAAGGGCGGCCGCTCGAAGGCGGAATTGGCGCTCGACCGGGCGGGTCTATACCGGATAAGCGACGGCCAGCATGTTGCCCTGGTGGCGGCGGGAGCATTGAATCCGGTCGAATTCGCCGACGTACGGGCGACCGCCAACAGGCTCACCGCGATTTCCCAAGCGACCGGCGGCGGGCTGCACTGGCTCGCCGACGGCGCCCCCGACGTGCGCCGGGTCCGGCCTGGGCGCGCGACCGCCGGCCGAGACTGGATCGGGCTCCTGAAGAACGGCGACTATATCGTGACCGGCGTCGAGCGCCTGACCCTGTTGCCGACCTTAATGGTATTGGTGTTGGTGCTGGGGGCGATGGCCCTTGCGTGGCGCGAAGAAGGCCGCTGAGCGGCGGATATCGTTACCGGCCGAAGGGTCGCCGGTCGAACGTTCGTCCACCGGCAAAGAAAAACCGCCGGTCCAATTCAATGGACCGGCGGTGAATTCAACGTGGGTTGCTATTTATTAATGATGACCCACTCGCCCGTTCGTCCGGTAAAGATGCCTGGCCCGGGCATTCCCGGATCGGGATCTGTATTGACTTCCTTGTCACCCTTCATATAAGCGCAGCTCGACATACCGGGTGATAAGAGCGCCAACAACAAACAGGCCATCAACCAACGCATCGGTTTCTTTGGTTCTCACACAGTTCGGCGTTTTAGAACTTTACACGCGCACCGACCGAGAACGTGTTGATGTCGTCGAAGTCGCTGCCCGGACGATTTAAGTCGAAATTAATGTATTTCGCCCAAAGCTGAAGCGCGGCAGCGTCGACGTTCTGCTGGAAAGTGACAGCAGTCGCCTTGCCGATATCACCAGATTGCGCCACGTTCTCAATGTACCAGAACGAACCGACTATGGTGCTCTTGCCGATTTCGGTGAACTTCCGGCCGAAGTGACCCTGGATCTGCCATCCGAAACGGTCCTCGGCACCATTGGTCTGGTCGCGGACATCTTCGTTGGTCGCGCCGAGGTTGAAGGTAGCGCCGAGACCACTCGAGTGGACAGCGGAGATCGAACCACCGGCAAAGTCTCTATTGTCGGAAAGCGAGGCGTCGCCATAACCGATACGAGCCTTGACCTTGGTATCGAGGATCGTGCCGCTGTAATTCAACGAGGCTTCCCAAATCTGCTCGTCCGAATGCGAAACGGATGCCATGAAGCCCGCGATAACCGGCGTGTCGTACATGACCCGCGTCTGACGGCCAAAGAAGTCGAAGTCCGTGAATGTGCCCAAGATAGTGGCACCGGAGTTGGAACCATCGGCATTCCGGAAATTGATACCGCCCACGTCCAGGCCATCGCCGGCCGGCAGTGCGGCATAAACGCCACTGAGACCATTATTCATGATACCGTCCCCCGCCGTCGTGCCGGCACCTATCCACACCCGGCCGAACTGCTTGTGGGTGAAATAGAGTTCCGTCTTACGGGTTTGGAAATCGTTGCCGCTCCGGCCTCCGAAGGCGGCCACTCCCTGGAAATTACGGTTGTCGTCCACCGCCACCTCGACGCGACCGTTGACTTTGATGTCAGAGGTGATCTTGGACGAGGTAAGGATAAGGAAACGGGAACTACTGTAATTGCTATCCATGTAGCGCATACGCGATGAGCCCGGGCTTCCGTCATCGATATAGTTGGCTGCCCGGCTGATCTGTCCGGTAATCCTGACCTTTACTTTGTCCGAAGAGCTCGTGATGATTTTGGCGCCTTTCTTCTCGGCCGCTAGAGCAACATCGCTCGTCCCGATGCTAAAGACGAAAAACGCAGCGCCGGCCATAATCGCGGCTCGACTAAAGACACTCGTGCGTATCATTGTGTCCTCCTCCGTTAGGGTTTCAACACCCAGACAACCCTCCTGAAGAAGGAAAGGCATCTGCATTCGAGACCTTACTAACTTCAGTTCCCGTGGCAGGTCAATTACTTCAATACCCTTGGGTAGCGAAGAGTTATACCGTGTTGCAATTTGGCAACAGGTCGATTCAACAGCGATTGGGCGAGGTCCCGAAACCTGGAGGTCCGCCCCGCCGAATGAAGCCGAACTTGGCCGTCTTGCGCCCGACCCGGTTCGGCCGATCCCGATCACTCGGGATTCAGGTCAAACGCGACGTTTTCAGCCGAATCGGGCAAGGCTTTGGTTGGCTCGAGGGTTCGCGTGCGCAAGTTTGGAACAATCATGGAACATTTTCGTGCCGATCGATCGTTGAAAGCTTTATGAAAGTGTCACCCAGCGGACTTTTCGGCGACGCGGCAATGCGGGTACAATCGGGACAACGAATAAAGGGGGGAGCCATGTCCGAGGAACCGAGCGAAACCAAACTGATCATTCCGGGGCTGCGGTCGCTTTACGACCACATGGAGATCCTCGCCTATCCGATGGTTCGCGCCGTCGCCGGGCTGTGGCTGGTGCCGCATGGCGGTAGCAAGCTGTTCGGCTGGTATGGCGGCGACATCACCAAGACGGCGGGGTTCTTCTCCAAGGTGGGGTTCGAGCCGGCGTTGCCGCTCGCCTACTACGTCGGCACGCTCGAATTCTTCGGCGGCCTGATGATCGCGATCGGGTTCCTTACCCGCTTTTGGGCGATTCAGGTGATCGGTTTATTGGCCGTTGCCGGCTTCGTGGTCCATTGGCCGAACGGTTTCTTCTGGGCCGACAAGGACGCCGAATACCCGCTGATGTGGGGCGTGATCGCGCTCGCCATCTTCATCGAGGGCGGCGGTCCGCTGTCGCTCGACCGAAAGATCGGCCGCGAGTTCTAGGCCCACTCGGCGCCGCGTTGATTGCGGATCGCGCGGGTTCGGTGCACCTAGCGGGATGCTGGAAAATCCGACACATGACTTCGCGCGAGGTCGAGCCCGGCAATCGGGAAACCCATTTTTATCTCGCGATGGCGCTGCAGGCCGTCGGTCGCATGGTCGAGCTGTAGCGCGCCGGCAAGCCGCCCAAGGCGGCCAAAGTCACGGATTTGTTGGCTAGCTCTCCGCCGGTAGCAGGCGGATGAACGGGCCGCGGCGGGCGTATTCGAACTCCGCCGGGTCGCCGTCGCCGAGCGGAAACACCACCATCTTGCCGATTAGCGGCAAAACCGGGTTGTCGTCGCGCTCGCCGTTGAACATGCGGTTGAAGGTCGGGCCGCGTTCGATCTCCAACAGCCAAGGCCGCATCGCATCGTCGAAGAAGATATCGAGCCCTAGGATTTTCGGCCCGTAGGCATGGCGGCAGCCCTCGACGACCTGGTTGCGGAACACACCCGCCGCCTCGAACATGCCGACCACCTCTTCCGCCTGCCGCCGGAGCCGCGACCACAACGCGTCGGTATCGAACCCGGCCTCGGCGATATAGTCGATCAGCTCGCGGAAGCCCCAGACGCTGTCGGCGTTGCCCATCACCCGGTTGGTTTCCTCGACCAGGTCGGCGCGGTCGCTGAAGAGGCCACGATTGCCGATATGCATCGGCAGGTGGTCGAGGTATTCCGGACCGCTCCGATAAGGTTCGAGCGCGAAGCGCGCGCTGCCGCCGTGGAACAAGTAGACCCGCGGCGGGTCCACGGCGGTCACCAGCAGGAAAATCCGGAAGTTCGCCTTGCGCCCGCGAAACAGGAACGGGTCGGCGAGATACCTCTGCACCAGCCAGCCCGGTTCGCGTGGGACCGTGTCCAACCCGTCGACCAGCCGCAAGCCATGGCCGTTGTGCAGCATGTTCGGCTTGACCACCCACACCCCGGGCGCATCGCGGTGCGCGGCCTCGAGCGCCGCGTAATCGTCCGGCATGACATAAGTCTCGGGCACGTTGGCGAAGGCGGCGGCCTCGACGTTTTGCCGATAGCGGTCGATGTGGCGCTTCAACTGCGCTTTGTCGTCGAACTGCAGCCAACCGTGAAAGTCATAGGCCTGAAAGAAGCCGAGCATCGCCCTGACGGCGCGACTGTCGTCGCCGAGGATCCTCTCCAGGGCATTGGCCTGGGCGTCTGCCGCGTCGAATTCGCCCGTGTCCCGCAGCGCCTGCATCAGACCGTAAAGCGCGGCGACCTCGTAGCGATCGCGCTGCAACACCCGCTCGAAGACGGGGATCGCGTCCTTTGGGCGCCCGAGCCGGTGGTGACAGTACCCGGCGAGTACGCTCGGCTGGCGTTTGCTCTCCTCGGGCGCCAGTTCGGCCGCGCGCAAGAAGTGCGCCAGCGCCTTTTCGAGCTCTCCGGTCCAGTATTGGCAGGCGCCGGTGTTGAACGCCACCGACTCGTCCTCGGGCCTGAGCCGGCCGGCCTGCTCGAGGCTGGCTAGGGCCGCGCCGACGTCGCGCATCTGCCGGCACACGTTGCCAAGGAACATGTGGGCATGGAAATCGTCGGGATAGCGGTCGACGAGGGCCACCGCTTCTTCGCGCGCGGCGATCAAGCCGGTCTCGATCAGGCCCGAGATCCGATCGATTTCCTTGTGGACTTCGTTTTCGGAGCTGGTATCGGTCGAAATCGGTCTTCCTCCCGTGCCGCGGCGGCGCTTTCGGGAAAATTCGCTCCCGGTTTAGCAATTCGTAATGCTGCTAATAGTAGTGCAGCGCGTTGAAATTTGGCAGAACCTTATAGGATTCAACCGAACTGCCGGCGCGATGGAGCATCAACGACCGCCATATCATAGCCAGCGCCGGGTCGAGGCCATGAAGCCGCGGTAGGCGTCGCCGAATTTGTCCTCGAGATAGCGTTCCTCGCGCCGGATCACGCCGTAATGCATCACCACGAGGACCGGCACGACGAGGCCCAGCATCCAGACGCTGTCGGCGAGCAGCGAGAGCCCGAGATAGAGCGAGGTCAAGCCGATATAGATCGGGTTGCGCGAGAACCGGTAGAGCCCGTCGGTCACCAGCGCCGTCGCCGGCAGCACGGTCGGGACGTTTGTCCCGGCACGGCCGAACTGGCGGATCGCCGCGACGCCGAGCCACAACCCGCCGGCGGCCAATAGACCGCCCGCGATATACCGCCCGGGGGCGGCGAACATCGGCGCAGGCCAGAGATAATCGAGCCCCAATCCCGCCAACAAGGCGGCGAGGTAGAGCCTCGGCGGCCGGATGACGGTGTTCGGACGGTCGTTAGGCTCCTGGCTTTCCATCCCTACTTCGCCTTGTCGCCGCGGTGATGACACCTCGTCGCCGCATTGTAATTTCTCGATCCGGCAATTTATACATTTACCCAAAATTAGGACTTCGCCCGGATCATGGACGGTGTCGATGCGCGCCCCCTCTTGGGAAGGAATCGAAGAGGATCGGACAGGATCATGGAACCGAGAATCCGGGCCCAGAGCAAAGCAGCGGTTCAGTCGCACGCGGTCAGGCCGCTGTTGATCGCGTTTGGCTGGCTCAACGTCGGGCTCGGCATGGTCGGCACGGTCGTGCCTGGCATGCCGACCACGGTGTTCATGCTGATCGCGCTCTGGGCCTTCGCGAAGAGCTCGCCGCGGTTCCACGAATGGCTCTACAACCATTCCCGGTTCGGTCCGACGCTGCAGGCCTGGCACCGCCACCGGGTGATTCCGCAGCGCGCCAAGTGCCTCGCCGGCATGACCATGGCGGTGAGTTTCGCCTACCTCGCGGTGTTCGTCGCCAAGAGTTGGGTAATGCCGACCGTCGTCGGCGGGATCATGGCGGCGGTCGCGATCTTCATCCTCAGCCGACCCGGAACGCCGCCGGCCGAGTGACCGGCCGCGGTCGAATAATCCTTGTCCCGTCTTGCAACCCAGGAGCCGCCGGTTTAGATCGGTCGCATGCGGCAACCCTCGCCATCGTCCCGAATCGCGCCCGGCGGCCATCTGATCAACCGCGAGCGCATCAAGAACGGCTTCTTCACCAAGCTGATCGTCGCCGAGGCCGAACGGCGCGGCTATTTCCGGCCGATGTCGGATGCCGAGCGCGAGGCCTCGTGGCGCGCCATGCTGGCCGAGGGACCGCCCGGCGGCGAGGTCTGGGTATTCGGTTACGGATCGCTGATGTGGAACCCGGCCTTCCATTACACCTTGCGGCGCAAGGGTCTGGTCCGCGGCTACCACCGGCGCCACTGCATGTGGAGCGGGTTCGGCCGCGGCTCGGACGAGTTCAAGGGGCTGATGCTCGGGCTCGACCGTGGCGGCTCGTGCCACGGTGTCGCGTTCCGCATCGCGCCCGAGGAAGTCGAGGAGGAAATCGACATCATCTGGAAGCGCGAGATGATCGGCGGCGCCTACCGGCCGCGCTGGCTCAAGGTGCTGACGGCCGAGGGTCCGGTCCGCGCGATCGCCTTCACCATCAACCGGGGCTACGAGCGCTATGCCGGCCGCCTGCCCGACGACATCATCGTCGCCCACGTGGCGACCGCCGAAGGCAAGCTCGGCACCTGTCACGAATACCTGGTCAATACGGTGGCGCAACTCGACGAGCTCGGCATCCGCGACGGGGCGATGCACGACCTGCTGCGGCAGGTCGAGGACTATAGGGAGAACGGGGGCATGAACCGATGACCGGCGAGAAAGTCGAAAAAAGCATGGCGGAATGGATGGAGCTGCTGAAGCCCGAGCAGTTCCGCGTTTGCCGCCTGAAGGGAACCGAGCCGCCATTTTCCGGCCCCTACGACAAGTGCACCGACGACGGCGCCTATCTTTGCATCTGTTGCGGCAATCCGCTGTTCTCCTCGGACGCCAAGTTCGACTCCGGCACCGGCTGGCCGAGCTTCACCCAGCCGATCGAGCCGCATGCGGTCGAGACCGAGGACGACCATACCCTCGGCATGCCGCGCACCGAAGTGACTTGCGCGGTCTGCGATTCCCATCTCGGCCACGTCTTCGAGGACGGGCCGGCGCCGACCGGGCTCAGATACTGCATGAACTCGATCTCCCTCGCGCTCAAGCGCGACAAATGACCGCGCGATATTGTCTAAACCGCTCGGAGAGCTTAAAAATCCATGCAGCGCGACGCCCCCGATAGCGCGTAGTCACGAAATTTCGAGCGGAAATTGGGTTTCACAACCCTCAACGTCGCGCGGCAACGGAGAATGAACTGTGTCTGACTCGGACGAATCGAAATCGGAATCCGCACCTACCGAAACAAAGACGCCACCACGCCGACGCGGCGTTTTGCGCTACGTCATCATCGCCGTCGTATTGGTGGTCGGCGGCATCTTCGGCACCCGCGAGGTGCACCAGCGCCTCAACTATGTTTACGAGTACGATGCCCGCATCGCCGGCACCCTGATTACGGTGTCGAGCCGGGTCGCCGGCTGGGTCACCAGCATGCCGGTCAAGGAAGGCGATCAGATCAAGAAGGACGGGCTGCTGGTCACCATCGACGACCGGGAATCGAAATTGCTGGCAAAGCAGCTGGAAGCGCAAATCGACGGCGTCAAGGCGCAGCGCGCAAGGCTGGTCGCCGAGCGCAAGCTCGTCGACGTGCAGACCGAGTCCAAGATTCGCACCCAGTTGTCCTCGGTCAGCGCAGCCGCGGCCGCTGTCTCGGCGCTCGAGCCGCAGTTGAAGCTTGCCGAGATCGATTTCAAGCGCGACGAGGAACTGGTCAACAAGCGGGTCATCCCGCGGCGCCAGTTCGACCAGACCCGCACCAACATGCAGCGCATCGACGGCGAATACCGGATGGCGGTGGCAGAGCTCGAGGAATCGCGCAGCATGCTGCACGAGGCCCGCGCCGACCGTCAGCGCCTCGAAGTGCTGGACACCGAGATCGGCATTCTCGAGCACGAGACCGAGGAGCTCGCGGCACAACTCGCCCGCCAGAAGCTCGACCTCGAGGACCGCACCATCGGCATGCCTATCGGGGGGGTGGTCGACCGCACTTTCGTCGAGATCGGCGAGTACGTGACCCCGGGCCAGCGCCTGTTGCTGGTTCACGATCCCCGCAACGTGTGGATCGACGCCAACGTCAAGGAAACCGATATCCGCGAGCTCAAGATCGGCCAGACGGTCAACGTCACGGTCGACGCCTATCCGGACCGTTCCTTCGCCGGCAAGGTCTTCGCCATCGGCAACGCCGCGACCAGCGAGTTCGCACTCCTGCCGACACCCAACCCGAGCGGCAACTTCACCAAGATCACACAGCGCCTGCGCGTCCGCATCGCAATCGAACAGGAGGAACAGATCCTTCGACCCGGCATGATGGTCGAAGTGTTCATCGATGTCCGATAGCGTCGAGGCATTATTCGAACGCTACGGGCCCGCCTATCGCTGGCTGATGATCGCCGCCGGGATGACCGGCGTCAGCGCCATGGTGCTCTCGGCAACCATCGCCAACGTCGCCGTCCCGAGCGTCATGGGCGCCTTCGGGGTTGGCCAGGACCAGGCGCAATGGCTCGCCACCGCCTTCCTCGCGACGATGACCGCGGGCCAGCTGTTGAACGCGTGGCTGGTCGCGGCCCTCGGCCAGCGCATGGGCTATATGGCCCTGATCGCCGTCTTCACCATCGGCACCGCGATCGCCGCCTCCGCGCCCAACATGGACACCCTGGCGCTCGGCCGCGTGATCCAGGGCTTCGCCGCGGGCGCGGTGCAGCCGCTGGTCTTGGTTACCGTGTTCAGCGTGTTCCCGCCCAACCGCCGCGGCACCGCGATGGGCGTCTACGGCATGACGATCATGATCGCGCCCGGTATCGGGCCGGTGGTCGGCGGCATCGCCATCGATACGATGAGCTGGCGGCATATTTTCCTGATCCCGTTGCCGCTCCTGGCGATTGCCCTGGTGCTCGGCATGTTCTTCATGCCGGGCAAGACCGAGAAGGGCCCGGTCCCGAGGTTCGACTGGACCGGAATGGCGCTGTTGTGCGCCAGCCTGTTCTTCATCCTCAACGGCATCGCCGACGGCCAGCGTAACGGCTGGACCTCGGACAAGTCGGTGCTGACTTTCGCCGCCGGCTTCGGGCTCGCCGCCGCCTTCGTCTATTCGCAGCTCAAAACCGACTCGCCGCTGCTCGACTTCAGCCTGTTCCGCAACGGCACCTTCGCCGCCGCGGTGATGGTCGGGGTCGTGTTCGGCGCCGGCAATTTCGGCACCAGTTATGCGATCCCGGTGTTCGTCCAGACCATCATGGGTTTCACCGCGACCAAGGCCGGCTTCGCCCTGGTGCCGGCCGGGCTGATGCTGATGGTGCTGTTCGGCATCACCGGCCGCCTCGCCGATCTGGTGCCCAACCATTGGATGATCATGGTCGGGCTCTCGACCTTCGCGCTGGGCGCCATTCTGATGGCGGGCGCCGACGTCAACACCGCATTCTGGACCGTGGTGGTGTTCACCATGATCGGCCGGTTCGGCCAGAGCCTGATCCTGCCGGCGATGAACGCATCGGCGCTGAGGGCGCTCACCGCGGAGCAACTCAACCGCGGTTCGGGCGCGATCAATTTCCTGCGCCAGTTGGGGGGTGCTACCAGCGTCAGCGTGCTCGTCGCGTTCATGGAGATGCGCACCCAGCTTTACAGCGAGGCGTTGACCGCGACCCAGACCTCGGCCAACGCCGCGAGCCGCGAGATGCTGCAGGGCGTCGGGCGCATCCTCAACGAGTCCGGCGTGCCTCAGGCGATGCACGAGCCGGGCGCGCTGCACTACCTCGGCCAGGTGGTGCATGCCCAGGCCAGCACGCTCGGCTTCCAGGACGGGTTCCTGGCGCTCGCGGCGGTCTTCGTGCTGGCGATGATACCGGCCTGGATTCTCGGACGGGCGCGAAGGTCGACGGATGAGTGAGGCCGCCCCGATCGTCCCCAACAGCGTCGAGGACATGTTCCGGCGCTACGGCCGGCCCTACCGCACGCTGGTGACGATCGCCGGGATGACCGCGTCCTTCACCATGGTGCTGACCGGGACGATCGTGAACGTCGCCGTGCCCGACGTAATGGGCGCCTACGGCGTCGGCCAGGACAAGGCCCAGTTGCTGACCACCGCCTTCGTCGTGGCGATGACCGCGAGCCAGCTCTTGAACGCCTGGGTCGTCGCGGTGTTGGGACAGCGCATCGGATTCTGCACGACATTGGTGTTGTTCACCATCGGGTCGCTGATTTGCGGGATCAGTCCGAACCTCGACATGATCATCTTCGGCCGGGTTCTGCAGGGTGCCGCCTCGGGCGTGATCCAGCCATTGGTGATGGTGACGATCTTCCAGGTGTTCCCGTCCAACCGGCGCGGCTTCGCGCTCGGGCTCTTCGCCATGGGACTGGTGCTGGCGCTCGGCCTCGGGCCGGTCGTCGGCGGCATCACCATCGACACCACCAGTTGGCGGCAGATCTTCTACGTGCCGCTGCCGCTGGTCGGGGCTGCCTTCCTCATGGGCCTGGTGTTCATGCCGTCGGTCCGGCAGGCGACGCCGCCGGCCTTCGACTGGACCGGCTATGCGTTGCTGATCGTCGCGCTGTACTGCGTGATGACGGCGATCGCCAGCGGTCAGCGCGAGGGCTGGGTGTCCGACTACATCGTGACCCTGATCGTGGTCGGCGCCGTCAGCGGAGGCATGTTCATCGTCAGCCAGACGCGCGCCACGGCCTCGTTGATGGACTTGTCGCTGTTCCGCAACCCGCAGTTCCTGTCGGCGGTGATCATCGCCTTCATCTTCGGCATGGGGAACTTCGCGACCACTTACGCCATTCCGGTGTTCGGCCAGATCGTGCAGGGCTACACGCCGACCGCGGCCGGGGTCCTGCTGCTGCCGGCGAGCCTGGTCGTCGTCGTCATGCTGCCGTTCACCGGACGGATGACCGACCGTGTCCCGCTGCAGTATCCGATCTTCTTCGGCCTGCTGATTTTCGCCTTCGGCGCGATCCTGATGGCGGGCGCCGACGTCAACACGCCCTATTGGAGCATGGTCTTCTTCGCCGCGGTCAGCCGCTTCGGCATGGCGTTCATGAACCCGGCGCTCAATGCGGCCGCCCTGAGTTCGGTGGAGCCGGACCGGCTGAACGCGGGGGCCGGCGCGCTCAACTTCTGCCGCCAGCTCGGCGGCGCCACCGGCACCAACGCCTGGGTCGCGATCCTGGAACTGCGCACCCACCTCTACAGCGACGCGCTGACCGCGACCCAGACCTCCGACAACGTCGCGAGCCGCGAGATGATCGAAGGCGTCGGCCGGATCCTGGGCGAGGCCGGCGTCGCCGAGGCCCAGCAGATGCCGGGCGCGCTGCACTATCTCGGCCAGGTCGTGCACGCCCAAGCCAATACCTTGGGCTTTCAGGATGGCTTTCTGATCATCGCCGTGGTCTTTTTCATCGCCATGGTTCCGGCCTTCGTCATCGGACGCGGCCAAGCGCAGAAGGCATGAGGGGCGGCAATGGTCAACGTTACCGTCGACGATCTCTTTGCCCGCTATGGCCTGACCTATCGCGCGCTGATCACGGTGACCGGCATGACCGCGTCGTTCGCCATGGTAATTTCGAGCACCATCGTGAACGTCGCCGTGCCCGACGTGATGGGCGCCTTCGGCATCGGCCAGGACCAGGCCCAGCTGATGGCGACCGCGTTCAACGTCGCGATGACCGCGAGCCAGCTGTTGAACGCCTGGGTCGTCGCGGTGTTGGGACAGCGCTACGGATTCGCCGTGACCCTGATCCTGTTTACGCTCGGCAGCCTGATCGCCGGCTTCGGCCAGGAATTCGGCATGATCGTCTTCGGCCGGGTGCTGCAAGGGGCCGCGGCCGGGGTGATCCAGCCCCTCGTCATGGTGACGATCTTCCAGGTCTTTCCCGCCGACCGGCGCGGTTTGGCGATGGGCATCTACGCCATGGGGCTGATGCTCGCGCTTGCCTTCGGACCGGTGCTGGGCGGTGTGGCGATCGAGGCCTTCGACTGGCGCTACATCTTCTTCGCGACCCTGCCGCTGGTCGGCATCGCGCTCATGGCGGGGCTGGTGTTCATGCCGTCGGTCCGGTCCGAGACCCGGCAGCCGTTCGACTGGACCGGCTACGTGCTGGTGGTGATCGCGCTCTTCTGCCTGATGACCGGCCTAACCGACGGCCAGCGCGAGGGCTGGACATCGAACTACACGCTCGGGCTGTTCCTGACCGCGGTCGTTGCGGGCGCCGCCTTCATCGGGTCGCAGATGCGGCCCGGCGCCAAGTTGCTCGACCTCACCCTGTTCCGCGATCGCCAGTTCGCCACCGCGATGCTGGTCGTCTTCACGGTCGGCATCGGAAATTTCGTGATCATTTACGCGGTGCCGGTGTTCGGGCAGCTGGTCCAGGGCATGACGCCGCTGCGGGCCGGAATGGTGATGCTGCCGGCCGGCGTGCTGGTCGTCTTCGTGCTGCCGTTCACCGGACGGCTTTCGGACCACTTGCGCCCGCATCTCGCGATCATGGCGGGGTTGATGTTTTTCGCAGCCGGTGCGGCGCCGATGGCGGACGCCGACGTCAACACGCCGTTCCTGATGATCGCGATCTACGCGATCATCGCCCGGTCGGGCTCGAGCCTGATAATGCCGTTCGTGATGACGACGGCGCTCAAGACCGTGCCGCCCGAGAAGCTCAACGCCGGCGCCGGCGCGGTCAATTTCTGCCGCCAGCTCGGCGGTTCGCTCGGGCTCAACGCCTGGGTCGTGTTCATCGAGATCCGCACCCGGTTCCACAGCGAGAGCCTGACCGCGACGCAAAGCTCGGACAACCAGGCGAGCCGCGAGCTGTTGCAGGGGGTCGGGCGGATACTCGGCGAGTCGGGCGTGCCCCAGGTGCTGCACGAACCGGGCGCGCTGCACTATCTCGGACAGATGGTGCATGCCCAGGCCACCACCTTGGGCTTCCAGGACGGATTTTGGATCCTGGTTATCGTTTACTTGCTCGGGTTGATCCCGGCGTGGATACTCGGGCGTACCAATAGGGGGCAATAATGTACAAGAGGATTCTTCTCGCCCATGAAGGCAGCCTGGAGTACCGCCGGGCGCTCCACCACGGTGTCGACCTCGCCCAGCGATTCGACGCGGAAGTCCTGCTGCTTGCGATCATCCGCTCCAGCGCCGGCCTGCCGATGGCCGGCGGCGTCAACCCGTCCGGCGTGGTCGAGGCCGAACAAGAAGAGTGCAAGAAGGCGCTGGAGGAGGGGCTGGAGCGGCTCAAGGCCCGCGGCATCGAGGCCAAGACCGCGCTCGGTTACGGCGATCCGGTTGAGGAGATCAACCGGCACGCCAGGGAATTCGGCGCCGACCTGGTGGTCGTCGGCCACAAGCGGCGCGGCAACTTCGAGCGCTGGTGGCAACGCTCGATCGGCCGCTCGCTGTTGAACGACCTGCCGTGCAGCCTGCTGATCTCGACGCCCGAGAGCGACGAGGAGGACTAGGGTCCCGCGTCAGTTCGCCTTGGCGAGACGCGGAAAACGACTGTTGATCGCAAAGGCGCCCAGCAGAATCAGGCCAAGCCCGACGAAGGTCTGCACTGGCAATCGTTCGCCCAACAGCGCCGCCCCCAAGACAACGGCGACGACCGGCAGGAAGAACGCGACGACCGAGCCGCTAGTCGCGCCGACGCGGCGAATCAGCCAAAACAACAAAAGGGCCGGCAGGACGGTGCTGAGCACCGCGACGGCGGCCACCGCGCCGAGCGCCCCGGGGGACGGCTGAAGCGTCCAGGGGGTGTCGACGGCGAGACTCAGCGAGACCAGCATCACGGTTGCGGTGAGCAGCTGGCCGGTCACCATGACCAGAGGGGACAGCTGCGGGTTGCGGCGCGCGTAAATCCCGCCGAGCGCATAGCTCAGTGCGCCGAGGAGAGTTATCACCGAGGCGCCGACATAATCGTCGAAGTGCATGAGCGCGCCCGGCCCGACCACCACCACGACACCGGCGAGGCCAACGATGCTGCCGATCGACCGTTCAGGCGTCAGTTTTTCGTCCGCCGTCAGGAACTGAGCGAGCACAACCGTGAATATCGGTATCGTCCCGAACAGGATTCCGCCGAGCCCGCTCGCGATATTCACCTGGCCCCAGGCGATCGCGGTATAGGGAATCGCGGCGGTGAGGAACCCGAGAATCAGCAACGGTATCCACGCGGCGCCGAGCGGCGGCAGGCGCTCGCCCGACAGTCTCAGGACCGCCCAGGCGAGCG
>JASLSL010000003.1 GCA_030743445.1 Alphaproteobacteria bacterium | reverse complement strand
CCGCCGGGCGCCAGCAATTGCTCGGCCGCGGCGAGTCCGCGCTCCAGCTCGCCGAGTTCGTCGTTCACGTGGAGCCGGAGCGCCATGAAGGTGCGGGTCGCGGGGTCGATGCGCCCGGCGCCCTTGGGCACCGCATCGCGCACGATATCGGCGAGCTGCAGGGTGCGGGTGACCGGCGCCTCGCGGCGGGCGTCGACGATGGCGCGAGCGACGCGTTTGGCATGGCGCTCCTCGCCGAGGGTGCGAATCAGATCGGCGAGGGCGGCTTCGTCCATGTTGTTGACCACGTCGGCCGCACTCGGGCCGGTCCGCTCCATTCGCATGTCGAGCGGCCCGTCGAAGCGGAACGAGAAACCGCGGGCGGCGTCGTCGAGCTGCGGCGAGGAAACGCCGAGATCGAGCACCACGCCGTCGACCGTCGAGACCCCGTGGGCGGCGAGCAGGTCGACCATCTCGGAGAAACGGCCCTCGAGCACCGTGAGGCGGCCGGCATACTCGGCCTCGAGCGCCTTGCCGCGGTCGACCGCCTCTCGGTCGCGGTCGATCGCCCAGAGCGTCGCGTCGGCGGCCTCCAGGATCGCGCGGGCATATCCGCCAGCCCCGAAGGTGCCGTCGAGATAGGTGCGGCCGTCGGCCGGCGCCAGTGCCGTCAGCACCTCGACCAGCATCACCGGGGTGTGCGGAGAGGTTTCGGGAGCCGCGGTCATTCCTTCGACTCCGGCGGCACCAGGCGTATGGTGCGGCCCTTGGCGCTGTTGCGGGCGGCGGCCGCGTGTTTCTCGAAATCCTCGGGCTTCCAGAGCTGGAAGCGCGAGCCGCGGCCGACAAAGGTCACGCGCTCGCCGATATCGGCGAAGCTGACGAATTCGGGCGGGACGACGATGCGGCCCTCGCCGTCGATCGAGACCTTGCGGGCGTCGGCGACGATGGTCGAACCGAGGTCGTCCTCCTCGTCGGAGAACAGGTCGTACTGCTCGAGGCTGTCGGCGAGGCGTTGCATGAAGACCCGGTCGCAGGCTTCGAGCGCCTGGGCCTTGGGCGAACGATAGATGTAAATTACCCGGTTGCCGTCGGCCGGTAGTTCCGAGCGGAAATCGGCCGGCAACGACACGCGTCCCTTGCGGTCGATCCGGTTTTCGTATGTTCCGGCGAACAACGCCATCTCCACCCCTGCCGACTTTCATTACCCCGCGAACCGGCGCCGTCTCGGTCTCCTGCGCGCCGATTCAGCCCGCACACCGAGCCGAAATCGAGAATGTGGAATTATGGGCTCTCCGTGGGACGTTCTGGGATAGCATGGGTTTTTATGGTAAGTCAATGGAAACAAGTAATAAAACGATGAAAAAAATAGCTTATTACATGTTCTTGTCAGAATTACAAAGTCTCGTGTTGTATTAATTTCTAAACACTAGGTTTTGTGTTTCCCCGACCCGGTTTTCAGCATGACCATGAAACACGTTCGTTTTATGTTCGAACTATGTTCTTTGTTGGGTCAGATTTGGGCGAAATTGGGCGTGGGAAATTCAGGGCCCGTGGGCACCCTTGCGCGCCGATCTTTCAATTCGCTGAGTTGGCGTCAGACGGCCTGTAAGCCGGGTTCTGTCCCCGCCGAGGCGGGGGATGGCCATTCATCTGGGACGCCCGTTGCCGGACGCCTCGTGCGACCTACCCGGGCGGCGGCGCGGAAACCCGCCTTGCCGGACCGAAATCCGGCGTGTCGCCCCTACTCGGTCTTGCTCCCGGTGGGGTTTGCCGTGCCGTCGCCGTCGCCGGCGACGCGGTGCGCTCTTACCGCACCCTTTCACCCTTACCCGCCTTCGCCAAGGCTTCGGCGGGCGGTTTGCTTTCTGTGGCACTTTCCCTAGGGTCGCCCCCGCCGGGCGTTACCCGGCACCGTGTTCCCGTGGAGCCCGGACTTTCCTCCCCCCGGGGAATCCCGGAAGGCGGCCATCCGGCCGTCTGACGCCAAGTAATATAATAATCGTTGACGATTACTCAATCAATTCAATCAAACCATTTAAAAGCGACACGGTCTCCAAGTCCGCCTCGCCGGTAATCCGATCCGGGCGAAAGTGGCGTTGGAAGGCGGTTATCACGCCCTCGGCGCCGGGATCGTAACCGAAGGCGGCGAGCATGATCGGCATCATGTCGATTTCCGCGCCACGGGGGGCGGGCCAGAGCCCGATTCCCTCCGCGGCCAAGCGTCGCCAGTCGAACAGCTCGCCCGGATCCCGCTTTCGCTCGGGTGCGATGTCGGAATGGCCGACCGTGTTGCGCGGTGGGATCGGATGGCGCGCCAGAACCTCGTCCATGAGGTCCAGCAGGGACGCCATCTGGGCCTCCGGAAATCGCCGGTAGCCGAATTCGTGGCCCGGATTGACGATCTCGATGCCGATCGAGCGGTCGTTGATGTCCGTATGGCCGCGCCAAAAGGCCTCGCCCGCGTGCCAGGCGCGCATGTCCTCGTCGACCAGGTGGTAAATCTCGCCCGCCTCGTCGACCATGTAGTGGGCGCTGACCTTGGTTCCCTCCTCGGTCAGGTGCGCCAGGGCGGCGGCGGCCGAATCCATGCCGGTATAGTGCAGCACCAGCATGTCGACGGCCGCATCTCGGGGTCGGGGTCCGCAGTTGGGGGACGGGCGCTCGATCATGGCGCCAGTCTAATCGATTCCACCCGTCTTCGTCCGCTCGATCCGCTCCTGTTTGAGTTCGATCTCGAGCCAGCGGTCCTCGGCGGCGGATTTCTCGAACTCCGCCGCGGCAAGCCGCGCCGCCGCGCCGTCGAAGGCGGCGCGGTCGCGGGCAAAGAGTTCGCTGTCCTCGATCTTCGCTTGCAGGCCGGCGATTTCCACCGCCAATGCCTCGAGACGCGCCGGCAGGTCTTCGAGATCGCGCTGCTCCTTATAGGCCAGGCGAAGTGTACGCGTACGCGTACGTTTTGCCGGTACGGGCTTTGTCTTGGCTTTGGGCCTGTCCACTGCCACCGGTGCCGCGCCGCGCTGGGCGAGATAATCCGTATAGCCGCCGGCGTATTCGACCACCCTTCCGTCGCCTTCGAGTTCCACGATGCTGGTCACCGAACGGTCGAGGAAATCACGGTCGTGGCTGACCAGCAGCAGGGTGCCCTCGTACTCGGCGAGCATTTCCTCGAGCACATCCAGGGTTTCCATGTCGAGATCATTGGTCGGCTCGTCGAGCACCAGGAGGTTGGATTGCTTGGCCAGCATCGCGGCCAGCATCAGCCGGTTGCGCTCGCCGCCGGATAGTGCGCCGACCGGTGCCCGCGCCTGGCGTTCGTCAAAGAGAAAATCCTTCAAATAGGCGACCACGTGGCGTTGCCGGCCTTGGACCATCAGACTGTCGCCGCCGCCGGGGACCAGGGTGCGCCAGAGCGTCTCCTTGGGCTTCAAGCTCGCCCGGTCCTGCTCGAAGCGGGCGGGCTCGACGGTCTTGCCGATGCGGACACGCCCGGAATTCGGCTTCAACTCGCCGACCAAGAGGTTCAGCAGCGTCGTCTTGCCCGCACCATTGGGGCCGATCAGCCCGACCCGATCGCCGCGCAGGATGCGGGACGTGAAGCCGTCGACGATCTTGCGGCCGGCGAACGATTTGGAGATCTCCAACGCCTCGATCACCATGCGGCTCGAATATTCCTGCTTCGGCGCCGCCAGCCCGGCGGTGCGTTCGTCACGGAGCCGCTCGCCGCGCTCGTGCCTCAGCGCCGCGAGCCTTTTCACCCGGCCCTGATTGCGCCGCCGCCTCGCGGTGATGCCGCGCTCCATGTAACACACGTCGCGTTTGATCGCCTGCTCGATGCGGTTGAGCGCCGCGTCCTCGGCCGCGGCGACCTGCTCCGCCCAGGCATCGAAATCCGCATAACCCTTGGCATGCGCCAGGGTTGCGCCGCCGACCAGCCACAGCGTCTTCGACGACATCGCGCGCAGGAAGGCGCGGTCGTGACTGACCACCAGGAGGGCGCCGCGAAACCGTTCGAGCTCCGCTTCCAGCCACTCGATGGTCGGCAGGTCGAGATGGTTGGTCGGCTCGTCCAACAGCAACACGTCGGGATCGAGCGAAAGGGTGCGGGCGAGGGACGCCCGCCGCGCCTCGCCGCCCGAGAGCGAGTCCATGGTCCGGGCGCCGTCGAGGTCGACCCGGTCGAGCATGGCGTCGGCGCGATGGGTCTCGGCGCCGCCGGCGCAGACGAATGCCGCCACGGTCTCGCCCGACGCGGCCTCGGTCTCCTGTGGCAGGTAGGCGACGCGGGTGCCGGGCTGCAGGAAGCGCTCGCCAGAATCCAGTTCGATCTCGCCCGACAGCACCTTCATCAAGGTCGATTTGCCCGACCCGTTGCGCCCGATGAGGCAGGTCTTGTCGCCCGGATGCAGGTTGAGCTCGACGCCCTCGAACAGCGGCGCCCCGCCGAAGCCGAGCCGGGCCTCGCGCAACGCCAGTATCGGTGGATCGCTGGACATCTTTCTTTAGTTCAGGCCGCGGTCTTCTAGGATTCGCTCGTAGGCGGCGTTGATCTTGGCGAGCCGCCGGTTGGCCCGCTTGATCGAATCCTCGGGCAGCCCCTTGCCGGAGAGCTTGTCCGGGTGGGCCTGCCGCACCTTCCGGCGGTAGGCGGATTTGACCCTCTCCTTCGAATCCTCGGGCCCGACACCGAGGACGTCATAGGTATCGACCCATTCGGGCACCGGCCGGATCGCCGTCGCGCGCTCGAAGGCGCGGGCGTCGAGACCGAAGATATCGGCGACCGACCGAAGGTAGACGATCTCGCGATGATGAAGCGTGCCGTCCGCCCGGGCGACATAGGCGAGGCAATAGACCAGTTCCTCGAGCACCATCGGGCTGCGGCGGAACAGCTTGGCGATCCGTTTGGCGTAGGGCTCGAAGCCGCCGCTCTGGCGCGTCGCCCGGTTGAAGATGCGGGCGATCGTCGGGACCCGGTTGGGTGAGATGCGGAAGATGTGCTTGAAGGCGTCGACTTCGTCGCGGTTCACCGGGCCGTCCGCCTTCGCCATCTTGGCGCCGAGGGTGGCCACGGCGACGACGAAGGGTGTCGAGCGGGCGGCGGTCTCGGGACGTCCCGTCTCCTCCATCATCGGCCAGGCCACGGCCCACGCGGTGGAGTTTGCGGTGATGGCGGCCCTGGTATACCGGCTGCTGAGGTCGTACCGGGCGCCGGCAGGCCCGTACCTGTGGGGGGCCGTCCTGGCGATAACCGTGGGCTACGGGGCGTCCGATGAGTTCCACCAGTCCTTCGTTCCAGGCCGCGTGCCGAGCTGGACCGACGTG
>JASLSL010000002.1 GCA_030743445.1 Alphaproteobacteria bacterium | reverse complement strand
CGTCGAGCCGCGCCAGCAGCGATTCGATGTGCGAGATGGCGGTCCGCTCGCCCTGTTCGCGCCGCCGCCTTGTCGCCATCCAGTCCTTGTGCAAGAGGTCGGGCGAGGTCACGGCAAGCAAGCCCGCACCCGGCACGTCCTCGAGAATCTCGCGATGCGCGGCGATCGCCTCGGGCGCCACGGCGCCGGTGTAGACGATAGCGAGTTCGGCGCCCTCGGCCGGTGGCACCAGCCAGTAGGCGCCGGCGCAGACCTGGTCCTGCAGCGCCGCCGTCATCTCGCGTTCGGGCTGCTCGATCGGCCGGGTGGTGAGTCGGAGATAGACCGAGCCGCCATTTTCCTCGTCCTGCATGTGGCGGAAGCCCCAGGCCATGATGGCGCCGAGCTCGTCGACATGGGCCGGCTCGAAATAGGCGAGCTTGTCGAGTCCCATGCCGACCAGGGGCGTGTTGATCGACTGGTGGGCGCCGCCCTCGGGCGCCAGGGTCACGCCCGACGGCGTGCCGACCACCATGAACCGGGCGTCCTGGTAGCAGGCATAAATCAGCGCATCGAGGCCGCGGTTGACGAACGGGTCGTAGAGCGTGCCGATCGGCAACAGCCGCGCGCCGAACAGCGGTTCCGAGAGCCCGAGTGCTGCCAACAGCAGGAACAGATTGTTCTCGGCGATGCCGAGCTCGAAATGCTGGCCGGTCGGCCGGCGCTCCCATTTCTGCATCGAGGCGACGTGCTCCTCCTGGAACACGTCGGGCCGTTCCTTGGCCCAGAAGATGCCGTGCTGATTGACCCACGGCCCGAGGTTGGTCGAGACCGTGACGTCGGGCGAGGTCGTGACGAGGGCCGCGCCGAGCTCGGTCTTGCGCTTGCCGATGTCGTAGAGGATCTGGCCGAAGGCCTGCTGGGTCGAGGTCGTGCCGCCCGGTGCCACCTCGAAGCGTTCGGGCACCTCGACCGGGGCGGCGGCGTGCCGGCGCTCCGCCGCGGCGGCGAACGGCACCGCCTGGAGGAAGTCGCCGAACGCCTCGGCGTCGACGTCGAGCCCGGCGGTCGGATCCCACTCCGCACCCTCGGGAATCGCCATGTACGCCTTGAACTCGGCCATCTGCTCCGGGCTCATCAGCCCGGCGTGGTTGTCCTTGTGGCCCTGGAGCGGCATGCCGAAGCCCTTGATGGTGTAGGCGACGAAGCATTGCGGCACGTCGTCGGGGGCGGCGTTGAGCGCCTCCAGCACGCTTTCCATGTCGTGCCCGGCGAGGTTGGTCAACAGCGTGTGCAGCGCCTCGTCGTCGTGTTCGTCGAGCAGCGCCTTGAGCCCCGAGGTGCCGCGCAGGTCGCGCTTCAGGTGCTCGCGCCAGGCAGGCCCGCCCTTGAAGGTCAGCGCCGAGTAGAGATCGTTCGGGCAGTCGTCGATCCACTGGCGCAACGCCTCGCCGGCTGGCCCCTCGAAGGCGGCCTCGAGCTTCTTGCCGTATTTCAGGGTCACCACGTTCCAGTCGACGGTGGTGAAGAAGTTCTGGATCTTCTCGAACAGGAATTCGTTGATCACCCCGTCGAGGCTCTGGCGGTTGTAGTCGATGATCCACCAGAGGTTATCGACCCGCTGCTTCCAGCCCTCCAGCAGGGCCTCGAAGACGTTGCCCTCGTCGAGCTCCGCGTCGCCCATCAGCGCCACCATGCGGCCGCGCCGAACGCCCTCGCCCATGCGGCCGTGCAGCCGGGCGTAGTCCTGGACCAGCGAGGCGAACAGTGTCGTGGCGACGCCGAGCCCGACCGAGCCGGTCGAGAAATCGACGTCATGGGTGTCCTTGGTCCGCGAGGGATAGCTTTGGGCGCCGCCCAACGCGCGAAACCCTTCCAGGTTCGCGCGGCTCTGGCGGCCGAGGAGATACATGATCGCGTGGTAGACCGGGCTCGCGTGCGGCTTGACCGCGATCCGATCCTCGGGCTTGAGCACGTCCATGTAGAGCGCGGTCAGCAATGTCACGGCCGACGCGCAGGACGCTTGGTGGCCGCCGACCTTCAGCCCGTCGCGCGCCGGGCGCACATGGTTGGCGTGGTGGATCGTCCAGGCGGACAACCACAGCACCTTCTTCTCGATCTCTTTCAGGAGCGCGAGACGCTCGGCGGGGACGATCCCCCCGCCCGCATCGACCAGACGCAATTGCCGCGGCATGGCGTGCTTCCCCCGATTCCCGCCAGGACCCGGAAAGTATAGCCGTATCCACCCGGTCGATCCTTGCGGAAATTGCTTGAAATCCGAGTGACTGAGCAATAAATTCCTTAAAAGAGGCAATTAATCGGATGATTATGGCTGAAAAGTCGTTGGACGAGATAGACCGGCGCATCCTCGCCGCCCTGCAGGAGAACGCCCGCGTCTCCAACGTCGAGCTCGCGGGCGCGGTCGGCATATCGCCCTCGCCGTGCTGGCGCCGGGTCCGGGAGCTCGAGGAGTCCGGCGTGATCGCGCGCTACGTGACGCTGGTCGACCCGGCGGCGCTCGGCCTGCCGGTCAGCGTTTTCGTCCAGGTCTCGCTCGAGAAGCAGATCGAGGCCAATCTGGAGCGCTTCGAGCGGGCGGTGCTGGCGCGCCCCGAGGTGATGGACTGCTACCTCACCACCGGCGACGCGGATTACCTGTTGCGCGTCGTGGTCGCCGACTTGGATGCCTACGAGCGCTTCCTGATGGACCATCTGACCCGGGTCCCGGGCGTCGCCAGCATCAAATCGAGCTTCGCCTTGAAACAGGTCAAATACCGCACCGCGCTGCCGCTCGACGGCGGCGGCGACCCTGGCTCTTGATATTTCAATCCCGATCCAGCATCTTGCCGCGGGCCCTGGAGGCGACCGGGGCATGGCTGCGGCGAATACGCCGACGGAGGTGACGTGGCGAAAGAAGAACCGATCGAATTCAACGGCACCGTGATCGATGTGCTGCCCAACGCGATGTTCCGCGTCGAGCTTGAGAACGGCCACCAGGTTCTGGCCCACACCTCGGGCAAGATGCGCAAACACCGCATCCAGATCCTGGCCGGCGACAAGGTCACCATCGAGATGACCCCCTACGACATGTCCAAGGGCCGGATTTCGTACCGCTTCAAGTAAGCATCCACGAATTTCGACGCGGTCGCGCTAGGCTTCAGGCGGTGCGGCATCGCGCCTGGCCGAGCTTGACCAGCCAGGCGAGCGTGCGCATCACCCGCGGCCTTTCGCCCGCGGGCCAAGCGGCCGTGGTATCGGCGACCGACACCCCACCGTCCACCGCGAGCTTCGCCACCAGCCCCGGCAGGTCGTCCGCCGGCAGCAGCAGGTCGGGCCGGAACATGTTCATCCGGTGCCCGAGCAGGCGGGTCAGCCCTTGCATCGCGTCGGGCCCCGCTTCGATCCGATGGCCGTCCTCGAGCGTGCGCGTCGGGAACGACGCGAACAGGCGGAACGGGTCGAGCCCGGCGGGGTCGGTCACCGCGTGCTCGGAGGTCGGTTCGCTCTCGCCATCGATCTTCCGCCTTGCCGCGAGCTCGTCCCAGAGCTCCTCGTAGGCCGGAATGACGTGGCGCCAGTCGTAGACCTCGCCGGCCCGGCGCATTCCGGCTTCGCCCATCTCCCGGCAGAGGTCGCCGCTCGCCTCGAGCCGCCCGAGCGCCGCCGCCACCGCATCGACATCGACCGCGGTCGATTGGCTCGCCGCGGCGAGATACTCGCCGTATAGGTCCTCGCCTTTGAGGTAGCGCCGCGCCGCCTCGACGCCGGCGCCGGGTGGCGGTCCCAGGGTCGGCGCCAAGAACCCCTCGAGGCCGTCGGTCACCGTGTCGCGGTAGCCGTCCCAATCGCTGGCGACGACCGGCAGGCCGCTTGCCATCGCCTCGACTGGCGTCAGGCCGAAGCTCTCCTGGATGTTGTCGGAGAGCGAGGCGAAAACGTCGGCCGCGGCCCACAACGCGTCGGGAAAGCGCGGGTCGCCGTTGTCGACGAAATGGACCCGGGCGGCCTGGCATATGTCTTGGGCCAGGGCCTCGTAGTCGGCCTGGAAGCTGTCGCCGGTGAAGTAGCCATAGAACACCAGGTGGACCGAGCGCGCGGCCGCCGCCGCGACGCGCTCCGCCGCCAACAAAAGCGGCAGCGGATGCGCCTTCGAGGTGTAGCTGAGGCGGCCGTGGAACAGGATCGCGAAATCCCCGTCGTCGATGCCGAGGGCGGCGCGCTGTTTGGTCCGGCGTTCGCCGGAGGCGCTCCGGGCGAAACCCTCGGTGTCGACGCCGAGCGGGATCACCGGAAGCTGCACCGGACAGCGTCCCGCACGCTGGCTCGCCGCCGCCCACAGGGTCTCGATCACGCTGCGGATCGCGGTCGACGGGCAGATCACCGCGTCCCAGCTCTGCATCGGCTCGGCGACGAACAGCGCCACCGTCGCCATCGCCGGGAGCGACGACATGGTGTGCGAGAGGCCGCAGACGCTGTAGGCGCGCGGGTCGCGCCTAGAGCGGACGGCCGCGAAGCCGGCGATGTCCGGATCCGGGCGAAACAGCGTCGAGACCGGTGCAAAGGCGTTCTGGTCCGAGGCCGGCAGGTAGGTGCAGCTATCGGGGTCGCCGCCGGCCGCGGCAAACCGCGCTTGGAATTTGGCGAAGCCGGCATCGTCCTCGGCGTGACAAAAGAACGCGCCGCCGCGGCCATGGCGGAAGTAAGCCGAAAGCAGTGACTCGACCGCGACGTCGAGCCCGACGACCTTGTCCTCGCCCAATTGGTCGCTCTCGGCGAAGGAGATCGCGACCGGGTCGCCGGTCACTTTCGCCGCCATTGGCCTCGCATCACGACCCCGGCCCCGATTATCATCAGACGCTGCAATACCCACTGGTAGGCGAAGCCCACCCGTTGCACCGGCTGGGACAACAGCATGCGCCGCCGGCCGAGCGCCCAAAGGCCTTTCCGCGCCACCGCCTCCGCCGTCTCGGCATGTCGGTAGAACTTCCGCGGCACGCCCGAGCGCTGTTGGAAGTCGGTGTCGGTGGCGCCGGGGCAGAGCGCCAGCACGTCGATCGGCTCGCGCCGCAACTCCTCGGCCAAGGCCTCGGCGAACCGCAGGTCGAACGCCTTGGTCGCGGCGTAGGTCGCCATCATCGGCATCGCGAGGTAACCGACCACGCTGGAGACGACGATCAGCCCGGCGCGCGAGCCGCCCCCCGCCGCCCGCGCGATCATGCCGGGCAGCAGCGCCCGGGTCAGCTGGTGCACGGCGACGACGTTGACCTGGACGATCTCGCGCTCGCGCCCGGGATCGTTCTCGATCACCGGCCCGAAAGTCCCGAGCCCGGCGTTGTTGACGAAGAGGTCGATGCCGAGCCCCTCGGCCCGTTCGATCACCCGGCGGCGATCCGTATCCTCGGCGAGATCGGCCGTCACCGTTTCGATCGTCCGTCCCGGCCGCGCGTGGCGCTCGGCGAGCTCGGCGAGCTTGGCGGCGTCGCGCCCGGTCAGCAACAAACCTGTCGCCGCGGGCAATATCTCGGCGAAAGCCTCGCCGATGCCCTGGGTCGCCCCGGTGATGAGCGCCACCTTGAAGTCCGCCATCACGCCCGGCCCGGCCGGACGACGACCCGGCCCAGCAATGGCTCGACCAAGACCTCGTCGCCGGTCTCGATCGCCCGGGTGATGTCTTCCTCGAACCGGTCGATCAGCGGGAAGCCCGCATGGACCGCGCCCTGGGCCATGATCGGATTGGCGAAATTCAACAACAGCGCCAGTGGTGCCTTGCCGCGAGCCGCCATCTCGCGCAGCATCCAGGCGGTTGCGACACCGCCCTTGGCGATGTTCAGGACCAGGACTTTGTCGACATAGCTTTCGCCGGCGAGCTTGTGGGTTGGGCGCGAGAAGGTGCCACGCAGGCGGTCGAGGTCGTAGCGCGCGCTGAAATTGTCGTCGGCGACCAGCGCCGGCCCGGTGACCGCCGGCCCGATGCCGACATGTCCGGTGAAGACGCGCTCGGTCATCGGACGATTTTCCCGGCGCAGGCCGACTCGACGCAACGCGCCATCGGCGCCAGCACCGGCTCGTAGCCGTAGCCGCCGAGGATGTTGACGATCTTGGCCGAGTTGCTCATCAGACGCTTCCAACCGTTGGCCTCGCCGATCTCGCGGGCGTGCATGTTATAGAAGCATACCCCTTCGAGCACGATCCCCCCGGCGCCCTCGATTTCTTCGGTGATCCCCATGCGGTCGCAGGCCGACTTCACCTCGGGCGCGGTGCACGCGATCAGGGTCGTCGAGCCATGCACCCGCCGGCCCGCGATCAGCCGGCCGAGCGCCTGCATCTCGGCGAGCGAGAGCTGCGGGGCGGCGAATACGACCACGTCGAGCGCATCGTCGGCCGGCCGGTAGGCGCCGTAGAACGCGTCGATGTCGGCCCGCGCGATGACCTGCGCCTCGGGCAATCCGGACGGTTGGGCGCCCTGGAAGGCGGCGTCCAGCGTCGGCGCCTCCGGCGTCACCCCGACCATGTGAAACAGTGGCGTCGAG
>JASLSL010000001.1 GCA_030743445.1 Alphaproteobacteria bacterium | reverse complement strand
GGCGCCGGCGGCATCGGCATCCAGCTCTACTCCTCGATCAACCAGTTCAAGTGGCACGAGGTCGCGGTCATGCTGGTCTCCATCCTCGTCATCGTGGTGATCAGCGAGTTCGTCTCCGCCGCGGTCCGCCAGCGGATTACTTAGATAGGCGGCGATTCAACAAATATCGTCATCCTGGACAACGCGAAGCGTTGATCCGGGACCCATTCCAGAGAAATCCCGATCAGCGGGGTGCCACCGGAATTACGGGGACACGATGGTGATGGGAATTGCCAATCGGTAACAACTCGCCCGTATCGTGGCCCCGTAATTCCGGCTCGCGCCCTCCTCGAGGGCTTGGCCGGGATGACGTATAAGGGGTGGCCCGCTTACTCGGCGGCGCGGCCCGCGGCGGCTACTTCGGCATAGTTCAGCGCCAGATCGAAGGCATCGAAGTTGCGCAGGCGCCGGTCGGCCTCGAGCGCCGGTGCGGGCCGATTGCAGATCAGCGGCACCTTTTGCTCGGTAATTCCGCCATGGCTGCGCAACGGCTCGGTCAGGCCCGAGAGGTCGTGCTTATCGGGGCTACTGCCGAGCGTCATGTCCTGCTTCGACAACACCACGAGGTCGCCGACCCGGTCCGGCGGTAGCTCGAACCAGGCGCAGGCCTGGTCCCTTGTCATGACCTCGAGAACGCCGTCGACGTTCACCAACTTGGCCGTCGCGTCGGCCATATCCGCTTGGGCCGAAAGGTAGATCGTGGCGTAGGAGCCGAGCGCCCCGTGGTGGACCACATAGGGATCGGTGATCGGCAGGATGACCCGCGCCACGCCCTCGCCGAGCCATCCGTCGAGCAGCGGTTGCAGGTAGATCACGTTGGGCTCGCCGGTCGCCGGATCGTGCTTCGCCTTCATGCCATGGTCGGCGGTCAGCACCACGGTGCAATCCATCCGGTCGAGCGCCGCCCAATAGCCATCCATCATGGCGTAGAATGCGTTCGCCTCGTCGGTTCCGGGCGCATGCTTGTGCTGCACGTAGTCGGTGGTCGAGAGGTACATCATGTCCGGGCGGTCGCGCTCCATGATCTTGCCCCCGGCGGCGAAGATGAACTCGGAGAGCTCGGCGCTGTAGACCGAAGGAACCGGCATGCCGACCAATTCGACGACCCCGTCGATACCGTTTTCCTCCATCGTCGCCTCGTCCGCCTTTTCCGACGAGAAGCACACGCCGTCGAGCTCGTGGCCGAGCTGGCGGCGCAGCTTGTCCTTGGCGGTGACGACGACGACCTTGGCGCCGGCTTCGGCGAAGGCGGCGAGGATCGTGCCGCAGCGCAAGAACTTCGGGTCGTTCATCATCACCTCGTCGCCGGTATCGGGATCGAGGAAGAAGTTGCCGGCGATGCCGTGCACCGCGGGCGGCTTGCCGGTGACGATCGAGAGGTTGTTCGGGTTGGTGAAGCTCGGGACCACGCATTCGGCGATCCGGTCGGTGCCTCGGGTGCGCGCCTCGGCGAGCCACGGCATGCGGCCGGCGGCGATCGCCTGGTCCATGTAGTCCGGCTCCGAGCCGTCGACGCAGACGACGACGACAGGCACCGTGGGCCAAGCATACTCGCGACCGTTGACGGTGATCGGCGATTTCGCGGTCATCGCACCCTCCTTTACGCAAGCTGTCCCGCTTGGAGATCAAGAATAATCATAACGCCTTCGCGGCGTCAGTCGAATTCGACGCTGACCGGGTTACACAACCTTGATTCGCGACCATCCGGACCGGTACGGTAGGCTCAATCACGACGGGAATCAGAATCTTGGAGTGAGGAGAACAGGGCGGTGCGAAGTCTTGCTCTGGTATCGCTTTGTTCTTCACTGCTGGCCTGCGCCCATGATCCGCAGGACAGCATCGACGGGCAAAGGGATTGGTACGATCCTCCGAGGGCATTGCCCGGCTGAACCGATCGTGCAGCGATAATGCAAGGCCGGGACAAAATGCAATGGCAGAACCGAGCGAAATCAAGAAGCTGACCTTCAAGGTTGGTACCCTGGTCTTCGACGAGGGCGACCCGGGCGACAACGCCTACATGATCGCCAAGGGTGCCATCGAAATCCGCCGGACGCGGGGCGAATCGCCGCATGCTTTGGCGACCCTGAAGAAGGGCGACATATTCGGCGAAATGGCGCTGTTCGACGACAGCCAGCGCATGGCGGCCGCACTCGCGGTCGAGGAAACTCAGCTTCTGGTTTTGACGCGCGATGAATTCTATGGACGCCTCGAGACCGTCGATCCGGTCCTGAAATCGATCATCACTTACATGATTACGCGAGTGCGCCGCTTGACCGACGAGTTCATAGCCCGCAAGACCGATTTGACCTAGGCGCGCCGGGTCAAGCCGGGCTCAGAAGTCGAGCGTGAAGTCGATGCCAACCGATTTCTTGTCGACATCCTGGTTGTATTTGGCCGGGTTGCCGGCCTGCCGGCGGTTGCCGAGGACGGGCGCCAGCTTGAGTTTGCTGCCGGGTGCTTTCTGCGACAAATCCGCCCGTTCGCCGCCCTGACGCTCGATGCGCTCCATCTCGGTCCATTTGATCGATTGACGGAGCTTGTCTTGTTTCCGGCGCTCCTGCTCTTGCGCGCGCTTCTCGACCGCGGGATCGCTGGTCTCGATGATGCGCTGGTAGTCGATGATCATGTCGAGCCGGGGCGCGGCGGCGCCGCTCGTCGTCCCGCCTTGGGGGGCGGTTTGGGCGGCGGCCGAAACCGCCGCCAGCATCGAAACCGACAATATGGCCAAAAAAGGCTTCATTCACTCGTTACCCGAAAGACGCGGCGCCGGCCGTAAATCCCGCAAAGCCGGCTCTACCTTAACAGATAATGCGTCAAATTCGGATTGCGAACTCTCGCCGCGAATGCCGCCTAGGGCGAGCCGTTCGCGACGTCCATTTCAGCCAGTACGTCTCCGACCGCGGCGACGGCACCGCGCATTTCCTCGGCCCCGAGCCGGCCGATGCAGCCGATGCGGAAGCTCTCGGCGACCGTCAGCCTGCCGGGATAGATCACGTAGCCCCGGTCCTTGAGCCGGTCGTAGAACCCTTGGAACTCGAAATTAGGGTCGCCGGGCATGCGGAAAGTGACGATGATCGGCGCCTGCAGGTTGTCCGACAGCAGCGGCTCGAAGCCGAGCGCCTTCATACCGTCGATCAGGATGCGGCAGTTCTCGACATAGCGCTTGTTGCGCCCTTCGACCCCACCCTCGGCGGCGTGTTCCTCGAGCGCTTGGTGAAAGGCGTAGATCACATGGGTCGGCGGGGTGAAGCGCCACTGGCCGTTGCCCTCCATCGCCCGCCACTGGTCGTGGAGGTCGAGGCTGAGCGAATGGGCGTTGCCCTCGGCCGCCTCGAGCGCCGCGGTCCGACAAAGCACGAATCCCATGCCGGGTACGCCCTCGAAACATTTGTTGGAAGAGGCCGCGACCGCGTCGCAGGGTACGGCCCGTAGGCTGAACGGCAGCGCCCCGAAGGCGCTCATCGAATCGACCAGAAGGCGGCGGTCCTTGGCGGCGACGGCGGCGGCGATCTCCTCGACCGGATTGAGGATGCCGGACGTGGTCTCGCAGTGCACCAGGGCGACATGGGTGATGGCCGGATCGGCATCGAGCATCGCGTCGATTCCGGCGACCTCGGGCGGCATGTCCTCGGGGGTCTCGTAGGTCGCATAGGCGCGGCCCATGTAATCGCAGATCTTGGCGATCCGCATCCCATAGGCGCCGTTGATCAACACCAGGAGCTTGCCGCCCCTAGGCACCAAGGTGCCGACCATCGCCTCGACCGCGAAGGTGCCGCTGCCTTGAACCGGCACACAGGTGAAGTCGCCGCCACCCTCCGCGAGCTCGACCAGCCGATCGCGCACCTCGGCGTTGACCTGGATGAAGTCGTCGTCGCGCGAGCCCCAATCGTGGAGCATGGCCCGCTTGGTCTCGATCGAGGTGGTCAGGGGCCCGGGCGTCAGCAGCCAGGGGTCGCGGGAACCGCTCATCGTCACCGTCCTTCTTTTCCGTTCCGCCACCCGCCGGGCTCGACCTTGCCGCCATAGCGGCGGCGCCACTCGGCGATGATCCGCAGCCGGTTTGCGGCCGCCCAGGCGAAGTCGTTCTTGATCATGTGCCGGCGCATGTCCTTGGGAAAGACGCGCGGCGGTTTGGCCGCCTCGCCGCCGGCGAAGACCCCGTGACGCCGGGCATAGATCCTCGCCGCGCGCCCACCGATCGACCAATCGACCAACTTCCGTGCCGCATCGAGCTTCGTCGTGCCGCGCATGATGGCGGTCGCCTCGAGGTCCCAGCCGACGCCTTCCTCGGGCGCGATGATGTCGATCCCGTCCGCCTCGGCCTTGAGGCGCAGCGCCATGTAGGTGAAGGAGAGACCGGCCCGATATCCGTTGCGCAGCACCAACCGGCAGGGCTTTCCGCCCGAACGTGTGTAGATCGCGACATTCTCGTGCAGCCGGTCCATGAACGCCCAGGCCGCCGCCTCGCCCCACAGCTGGATCCAGGCGGAGACCGCGAGGAACCCGGTCCGCGTCGAGGCCGGGTCGGGCATGACGATCTTGCCCTTGAAGGTGGGATCGAGCAGATCGTGCCACGACTTCGGCGGCGCCAGTCCGTCCTTCTTCGCCGCCGCGGTATTGAAGCAGATCGCCCCGACCCAGGCCCGTTGGCCGATCCAGACCGGCGGATCGCCCTTGCCACGCAAGCCCACGTCCAGTCCCTTCAGGCCCTTCGCCGCATAGGGCTGGAAATGACCTTCCCCGGCGAGCCGCAACAGGCTGGTCGCCGCGACGCCCCAGACGACGTCGGCCTTGGGCGCCGCCTTCTCGGCGATCAGCCGCTCGACGATGCGTTCCGCCAGATCGCGCACCCAGCGGATTCGGATATCCTTGTTGTCGTATTCGAATGCCGCCTTGAACCGTCCGAGCTCGCCGCGGTCGGCGGCGGTGTAGACGATCAGCTCGGTCTGGGCGAAGACCGTGCCGGGACCGACCAGGAACAGCGCCGCGGCGGCCGCGATCGCTGCGCGTCGGACCGTCCCAAGGGCGAAGGTAGAGCTCGGTCGGCCAGGCATCGCGGCCTCTTGTTGTTTTATCGTTTCGCTGGCGGTTGGTAGCACGCCTGACCGCCGACCCGCCAGAGCCCGCATTGCCGCTTTGCGCCGGTTTCCCGCCGTGCATTAGACTGGACCGAACATCGGGGAGACACAGCACCATGGCCAAGGACCTGCCGAGCCACGCCCGCGCCGTCATCGTCGGCGGCGGCATCGTCGGTTGCAGCATCGCCTATCACCTCGCCAAGCTCGGCTGGTCGGAGGTCGTTCTGCTGGAGCAGGGCCAACTCTCGTGCGGCACCACCTGGCACGCGGCCGGGCTGATCGGCCAGTTGCGCGCGACCCACAACCAGACGGCACTCGCCAAATACACCCGCGACCTCTACTTGCGATTGGAGGAGGAGACCGGTCAGGCGACCGGCTACCGCACCACCGGCAGCATCTCGGTCGCGCACACGCCGGCGCGCGAGGAGGAATTGCGGCGCCAGGCGGCGATGGCCGCCACCTTCGGCATCGAGTGCACGCGCATGACGCTGGAGGAGGCGAAGGAGCGACTGCCGATCCTGCGGACCGACGACCTGGTCGCGGCCTATTGGATCGAGACCGACGGCATGACCAACCCGACCGACACCACCCAGGCGCTCGCCAAGGGTGCGAGAGCCGGCGGGGCGACGATCCTGGAAGGCGTCAAGGCGACCCGGATTCTGACATCCGACGGGCGGGTCGCCGGGGTCGAGACCCCGGAAGGCAACATCGCGTCGGAGGTGGTGGTCGCCGCCGCCGGCATGTGGACCCGCGAACTCGCCGCCTCGGTCGACGTCACCGTGCCGCTGCACGCGGCCGAGCACTACTACATCGTCACCCGGCCGATCGACGGCGTGGTGCGCAACCAGCCGGTGCTGCGCGACATGGACGGCTACATCTACGTCAAGGAGGAGGTCGGCGGGCTGGTGGTCGGCGGCTTCGAGCCCGACGCCAAGCCGTGGGGCATGGACGGCATTCCCGACCACTTCGAGTTCCAGACGCTGGACGAGGACTGGGACCAGTTCGAGCTCTTCATGAAGACCGGGATCGAGCGCCTGCCAGTGTTGGAGACGGCGGAAGTGCGCCAATTGCTGGTCGGGCCCGAGAGCTTCACGCCCGACAACCGCTATATCCTGGGCGAGGCGCCCGAGCTCGGCGGCTTCTTCGTCGCCGCCGGGTTCAACTCGATCGGCATCCAGTCGGCCGGCGGCGCCGGCAAGGCGCTGGCGGAATGGATCACAGACGGCGCGCCGACGATGGACCTCGCCGAGCTCGACATCCGCCGCTTCCACCGCTTTCAGCGCAACCCGAAATATCTCGAGGACCGGACCCGGGAATCGCTCGGCCTGCTCTACGCAATGCACTGGCCGTTCCACCAGCCGAGCTCGGCACGGGGCGCCCGGCGCGGGCCGCTGCACGACCGGCTTGCCGAGGCCGGGGCCTGCTTCTCGGTGGCCTGCGGCTGGGAGCGCCCGGGCTGGTTCGCCGAGCCGGGCGAGACCGCCGAGTACACGTACGCCTGGGAACGTACACCGTGGTTCGCCAACTGGGCGGCCGAACACAAGGCGGCGCGCGAGGCGGTGGCGCTGTTCGACATGACGAGCTTCGCCAAGTTTCGGCTCGAGGGGCCGGACGCCGCTCCGGTCCTGGAGCGGGTCTGCGCGGCCGACACGTACGTGGCGCCAGGGCGCATGGTCTACACCCAGTGGCTCAACGAGAAGGGCGGCATCGAGGCCGATTTGACGGTGACCCGGCTTTCCGAGGACGCCTATCTGATCGTCACCGGTGCCGCGACCGCCGAGCGCGACTTCGCCTGGCTTAAAGGCCATATCGGCGGGGCCCAGGCGGTATTGACCGACGTCACCTCGGGGCTCTCGGCGCTCGGCGTGATGGGGCCGAATTCTCGCGATCTACTATCGCAGTTGACCGGGGCCAACCTCTCCAACGAAGCCTTCCCCTTGCGTACGGTCCAAGAGCTCGAGATCGGCTACGCCCCGGTGCTGGCGACCCGGATCAGCTATATCGGCGAGCTCGGCTGGGAGCTGTACGTGGCGAGCGAATTCACCCCGCACCTGTTCGAGCGAATCATGGGCGAGGCCGACGCCTACGGGCTCAAGCTCGCCGGCTACCACGCGATGGATTCGCTGCGGCAGGAGAAGGGCTACCGCCACTGGGGCCACGACATCGGCATCGAGGACACGCCCTTGGAGGCCGGGCTCGGCTTCACCCTGGATCGGGAGAACGACTATATCGGCAAGCCGGCGATCGAGGCCCAGCGCGGACAGGCGCTCGCCAAACGCCTGGTCCAGTTCAAGCTCGACGACGACCAGGACCCGGGGCGCATGGTCTATCACGACGAGCCGATCTATCGCGATGGCGAGCGGGTCGGCGCGCTGACCTCGGCGTCCTGGGGCC
This sequence comes from Alphaproteobacteria bacterium, assembly GCA_030743445.1. GTDB lineage: Bacteria > Pseudomonadota > Alphaproteobacteria > UBA8366 > UBA8366 > JASLSL01. The sequence continues at coordinate 1,922 of JASLSL010000001.1, read as the reverse complement.
ACACGCTGGGGGCTGCGGTCGGCATGGGCTATGTGCACGCGGACGATGGCGTCACCCGCGAGTGGCTGGAAGCCGGCACGTTCGAGATCGACGTCGCCGGCGAGCGCATGCCGGCTATGGCACAGCTCGAGGCGTTCTACGACCCCAAGGGCGAGCGAATGAAGGGGTGAGGCGCCCGTCGACCGCCGCCAGGCCGACGAAGATCAGGGCCATGCCGGCGAAGGCGGTCCCCTCCAGGCGCTCGCCGAGCACCGCCACCCCCAGCAGCAGCGCGCTAACCGGGATCAAAAACGTGACCAGCAGGATGTTGGTCGCCCCCGCACTCGCCAGCACCCGGAAATAGATCAGATAGGCCATGGCGGTGCTCATGAGCGCCAAGGCGACCATCGCGCCCCAGGTGACCATGCCGGGCGCGGCCGAATACGGCGCCTCGAAAATGAAAACCAGCGGCGCCATCATCGCCGTCGAGGCCACGAGCATTCCGGCGGCGGCGACCGGAACCGGGAAGGCCACGAGCCGCCGCCCGTAGATGCCGGCGAGTGCGTAGCTTAGCGCCCCACCGAGCACCGCGACCTGGCCCAACCCGTAAAGCCCGAGCCCGGCCAAGGCGGAGGGTCCGATTAGCACCGCGACCCCGGCGATGCCGAGCGCCACGCCGACGAGCTTGCCGGGCGTCATGCGCTCGTCCCGGGTCAGATAATGCGCCAGCGCCACGGTGAACAGCAGCGTCGTGGCGTTGAGGATCGAGGCGAGGCCGCTTTCGATCTGCACCTGGCCCCAGGTAATCAAGCTGAACGGCACCACGTTGTTGAGCGCCCCCATCACCGCGAAGGCGCCCCAGGCGCCGGGCGCCCAGGGCATCCGCCGGCCGGTGGCGTAGACGAAAGCGAGGAGTGCTGCGGCGGCGAGACCAACCCTCACCAGCACCACGGTCAACGGCGGCAGTTCCTCGAGCGCCACCTCGACGAAGAAGAACGACCCGCCCCACAACACCGACAGCAGAACGACCAGCGCCCATTCGAGCTTGCCCATTTTCATCGATAGCGGTCTCGTCCAGGAATTGAAGCGCGCGAAAATTAGCGCCCTAAGGAGACGTATCGCCACCCGATTGTTGCTGGATTGTGGAGGTCGGGCTACTCGCCGCGCCTGAGGGCGAGCCAACAGAGCGTGCCGTAGGTGACGGCGCCGACCGGGGCGAGCACGGCGCTGGCCTCGGCCGGGGTCGGCAGGCCGTCGCCGAACAGCATCAGATAGGCGCCGGTCACCATCACCGTGACCACGCCCGCCGCGAGCGGCGCCGAGATCACGACGAACAGAACGATGAATATGTTTTCGAGGTGACGGGTCATCTGATCCCCCGCCCGAATGTTAGGCCGAGATCATGCAGTTTGACAATCCGGCCCCGGCCCCGTGACACTCGCGCCAGGGAGGACCTGTGCGATGAGCGATTTCGATCTGGTCATCAAGGGCGGCACCGTGGCGACGGCGGCCGACGTCTTCGCGGCGGAAGTGGGTATCAAGGACGGCCGTATCGCCGTGCTCGGCGAGAACCTCTCCGGCGAGCGCGAGATCGACGCCGCCGGCAAATACGTGCTGCCGGGCGGCATCGACAGCCACGTCCACCTCGACCAGCCGAAGAAGGGCAATGTGCTGATGGCCGACGACTTCCGCTCGGGCACGCGCTCGGCCGCGATCGGCGGTAACACCACGATCCTGCCCTTCGCCTGCCAGTTCCGCGGCGAGTCCCTGCGCGCCGTGGTCGAGGACTATCACGCCCGCGCCGAGGGCAAGGCGGTGATCGACTACGCCTTCCACCTGATCGTCAGCGACGCCAGCGATCCGGTGATGGGCCAGGAGCTGCCGGCGCTGATCGAGGACGGCTACACCTCGTTCAAGATCTACATGACCTATCCGGACCTGCG